>NZ_JBAMMY010000316.1:0-11384 GCF_051233685.1 Desulfobacterium sp. N47 | reverse complement strand
AATGTTCCCGCTCTATCTCCAAGCTTTCAATAGTTTCTTCCATCGGCTTCCTCCTATGGTCTGAATGCTTAACAAGCAATCAGACTATAGGCGAAATATCTCGCCTTGTCAAGTTTTTACCCATATTTATGTCGCAGACCCTTATCGAATCAATTTAGTGAATCAATTTGTTTTAATTTAAACATAAACACAGAGCCAACGTTAATTTTACTTTCAACCTCAAGCCAGCTTTCATATGGTTTTAAGATATTGAGCACTATTGATAACCCGAGCCCTGTACCCTTTGGTTTTGTTGTGAAAAAAGGATCATAAATTGATTTAATATTATTATCCGTTATACCGCAACCATCATCAGCCACTTCAATGACAGCACTTTTATTTTTAATTGAATATAATTTTACTTTTATATTGCCGGATGTTTCTATTGCCTCAGATGCATTCAAAAGGAGGTTCCATAATATTTGATGCAGATGTACAGGGTACATTTCTGTCCATACATTAGGTGCTATATCTTTTAAAATAATAATTTTCCCGGAATTTTTACTATCTTTTTCAAAAAGTTCTATAGTTTCTATTATGCTCTTCCCTAATTCAATTTTTTCTATCTTTCCAATAGGAGGACGTGCAAATAATAAATAATTATTAACAAGAGAGCCTAGACGATCTGCTTCTTTATGTATTATTCTCATAAGCCTATCTTTCTGAGGATTTTCGTACATATCCTCAGTTAGCAGCTGAATTGAACCAGATATTGAAGCAATTGGATTTTTTATTTCATGAGCCATTCTTGCTGCCATCTCTCCCATCGCAGCCATTTTCTCAAAACGTTTAATACGTTCCTTCATAGCCAATAATTCACTTTTTGTTTTTCTTGCTTGTTCTGCAAGATAATTGCTCAAAAAAGCAACTGAAATACATGCTAAAGTAATAATAATTATTTTATATTGAACCTGATTCCACGGATAACTTGAAGCAGTAATGCCGTCTTCAAATGGAAATGGGTTTATAAAGCCAAAATACTCTAACTCAACAATTATGCCATATTGAATAGCGCAAAGTGCAGCAATAATCATGCTGCCTTTTTTGTAAAGAAGCATGGTAGAATATATTATAACCACAAGATATAAAAAAGAAAATATACTCGAAAAACATCCTGTTACAAATATTATGCAGCTTATAATAAGAGTATCAATTCCGATCTGTATTGAAGAAAATATTTCAATTCTTTTTACACGATTAAATAATATTGCATAACAAATTGAAAGAATTGCCACACCAAATATAAGACCATAAAGCATTAAAAGAGACTTATCAAATAGTGAATGCGTAGAACCTATCTGGAGAACAATTGTTGATCCAAGAAGAAGCGAAATAAAAAGAACCCTGAAGAATATAAGCCCTTTTAGTCTTTGGTAAGCATCATTATTATTATTATTTATTTCTTTCATGTTATCCATATGTCGAATTTACCATAAAGGTTCTTTCTAAACCATAAAAAAAAACCCGGAACTTAAAATACAAGTTCCGGGTATAAAATATTTTCGGCGGTGTCCTACTCTCCCACCCAGTTTCCCGAGCAGTACCATCGGCGCTGAAGAGCTTAACTTCCGTGTTCGGGATGGGAACGGGTGTTTCATCTTCGCTATAACCACCGAAAAACTATAAATTTCAATTTATATTACAATTCAGTTATCAGCATATTTCACATTATAAAAAGATCATACTTTTAAATTATGAAAATTACTTTATGGCCAAGCCTCACGACCTATTAGTACCAGTAAGCTAAATATGTTACCACACTTACACATCTGGCCTATCAACCTTGTAGTCTTCAAGGGGTCTTAAGTTAAATATGTTTCCATATTTAAGGGATATCTAATCTTGAGGTTGGTTTCCCGCTTAGATGCTTTCAGCGGTTATCCATTCCGAACTTAGCTACCCAGCGATGCCGCTGGCGCGACAACTGGAACACCATTGGTTCGTCCATTCCGGTCCTCTCGTACTAGGAACAGATCCTCTCAAATATCCTACGCCCACGAAAGATAGGGACCAAACTGTCTCACGACGTTTTAAACCCAGCTCACGTACCACTTTAATTAGCGAACAGCTAAACCCTTGGGACCTGCTCCAGCCCCAGGATGTGATGAGCCGACATCGAGGTGCCAAACCGCCCCGTCGATGTGAACTCTTGGGGGCGATAAGCCTGTTATCCCCGGCGTACCTTTTATCCGTTGAGCGACGGCCCTTCCATTCAGAACCGCCGGATCACTAAGACCTACTTTCGTACCTGCTCGAAATGTCTCTCTCGCAGTCAAGCTCCCTTATGCCTTTACACTCCACGGCTGGTTTCCAATCAGCCTGAGGGAACCATCGCGCGCCTCCGTTACTCTTTGGGAGGCGACCGCCCCAGTCAAACTACCCACCAGACACTGTCCTTCGCCCAGATAATGGTACGAAGTTAGAATCCTAAAATAGCAAGGGTGGTATTTCAAGGTTGGCTCCACCGAAACTAGCGTTCCAGCTTCAAAGCCTCCCACCTATCCTACACATACTATTTCAAAATTCAATATCAAGCTATAGTAAAGGTGCCGGGGTCTTTCCGTCTTTTCGCGGGTAAGCGGCATCTTCACCGCTAATACAATTTCACTGAGTCCCTGGTTGAGACAGTGCGGAAGTCGTTACGCCATTCGTGCAGGTCGGAACTTACCCGACAAGGAATTTCGCTACCTTAGGACCGTTATAGTTACGGCCGCCGTTTACTGGGGCTTCGGTTCAAAGCTTCACCTTGCGGCTAACAGATCCCCTTAACCTTCCAGCACCGGGCAGGCGTCAGACCCTATACATCGTCTTACGACTTAGCAGAGTCCTATGTTTTTAGTAAACAGTCGCTACCGCCATTTCTCTGCGGCCTCTCTCAGCTCAACAAGTAAATCATTTCACTTAACAGAGGCACACCTTCTCCCTAAGTTACGGTGTTATTTTGCCGAGTTCCTTAACCAGGGTTCTCTCAAGCGCCTTGGGATTTTCTCCCCACCTACCTGTGTCGGTTTTCGGTACGATCACCTAATTATCTTGCTAGAGGCTTTTCTTGGCAGTATGGGATCAATCAGTTTATGAGACTTACGTCTCTCCTCATCACTTCTCGGCTTTAATAAAAGAGTGGATTTGCCTGCTCTTTCAGCCTACAAGCTTAAACCATCTATTCCAACAGATGGATGACCTACCCTCCTGCTTCCCCCCATCACTCTCATCTGCTTTCACAGACATTGATAATTCGGTGGTACAGGAATATTAACCTGTTTTCCATCACCTACGCCTTTCGGCCTCGGCTTAGGGATCGACTAACCCTGAGAAGATTAGCTTTACTCAGGAATCCTTAGGTTTTCGGCGAGCGGGTTTTTCACCCGCTTTATCGTTACTCATGTCAGCATAGTCTCTTCTGTTCAGTCCACCTGTCCTTACGGTCAAACTTCAACCCGAACAGAATGCTCCCCTACCGATCCGCCAAAGGCGAATCCCGCAGCTTCGGTAATGTGCTTAAGCCCCGTTACATCTTCGGCGCAGACTCACTCGACCAGTGAGCTATTACGCTTTCTTTGAAGGATGGCTGCTTCTAAGCCAACCTCCTGGTTGTCTGTGCATTTCCACATCCTTTACCACTTAGCACATATTTAGGGACCTTAGCTGACGATCTGGGCTGTTTCCCTTTCGACCACGAAACTTAGCTCCCGTAGTCTGACTCCTGTAATAAAAGTTAATGGTATTCGGAGTTTAGTTAGGTTTGGTAATCTGGTAAGACCCCTAGCCCATCCAGTGCTCTACCCCCATTACTTAATTTACAAGGCTATACCTAAATATATTTCGGGGAGAACCAGCTATTTCCAAGTTTGTTTGGCCTTTCACCCCTATCCACAGCTCATCCGAGTAGTTTTCAACCTACAACGGTTCGAGCCTTCACGCAATTTTACTTGCGCTTCACTCTGGCCATGGATAGATCACTTGGTTTCGGGTCTACTCCACGCAACTAATACGCTCTATTAAAACTCGCTTTCGCTCCGGCTACACCTATCGGCTTAACCTTGCTACGTAAAGTAACTCGCTGACTCATTATGCAAAAGGCACGCAGTCAGGCTGGAACCGTCAAAGACGGACCATAGCCCTCCTACTGCTTGTAAGCAAACGGTTTCAGGTACTATTTCACTCTCCTCACCGGAGTACTTTTCACCTTTCCCTCACGGTACTGGTTCACTATCGGTCGTCAAGTAGTATTTAGCCTTAGGAGATGGTCCTCCCGGATTCCCACAGGGTTCCACGTGTCCCGCGGTACTTGGGTACTCAATCCAGAAAGTCTGATTCATTTAATTTACAGGACTTTCACCTTCTATGGTAAGCCTTTCCAGACTTTTCATTTATAAATCAGATTTGTAACTTTCCGATCCGTCCGAAAACAGATCCAATCGAGACCCACAACACCGAGTATACAACGCTTTCGGGCTTTAACATATACTCGGTTTAGGCTGTTTCCCGTTCGCTCGCCGCTACTTAGGAAATCACTATTGTTTTCTTTTCCTGAGGTTACTAAGATGTTTCAGTTATCCTCGTTCGCCTCTATAACCTATGTATTCAGTTATAGATGTCTTGTCATTACTCAAGACAGGTTTCCCCATTCAGAAATCTCCGGATCAAAGCTTGTTTAGCAGCTCCCCGAAGCTTATCGCAGCTTACCACGCCTTTCATCGCCTCTTGACGCCAAGGCATCCACCGTTTGCTCTTGATAGCTTGGCCACAAAATAATTTTCATAATTATGCTGATCTTTTTTTTTAATGCTTTTAATAACCAAATTGTCAAAGAACAATCTAAAAAATAAATTCAGATCTAAAAAGTTCATTATAATACTTTTTAAAACTGAATTTACAAACAGAATAAACGAATATTTTTTGGTGGAGGTGAACGGGATCGAACCGATGACCTCCTGCGTGCAAGGCAGGCGCTCTCCCAGCTGAGCTACACCCCCAAAATGACAGATATCAACCAAAGTTTTGCAGATTTCAGTTTATATTAATCTCCGAAACCCGAAATTTTGATATCCGAATTTCGCGTGGTGGGCCTGGATGGAGTTGAACCATCGACCTCACGCTTATCAGGCGTGCGCTCTAACCAAACTGAGCTACAGGCCCAAAATCTGCATTGGCATTTTACAGCCAATCCTGAACCTGATCGAGCCTTTCGTTCGTTTATTTATTTATTAGAGAACCAACCTTGATCTCTCAAAACTAAATAGTGACAGTTATGTTAAGGATTATTTTTCTTTCATAAAGAATTATCTTCCTTAGAAAGGAGGTGATCCAGCCGCTGGTTCCCCAACGGCTACCTTGTTACGACTTCACCCCAATTATCAACCATACCTTAGGTGCCTGCCTCCCCGAAGGGTTGGCCCGACAACTTCTGGTACAATCAACTCTCATGGTGTGACGGGCGGTGTGTACAAGGCCCGGGAACGTATTCACCGCGGCGTGCTGATCCGCGATTACTAGCGATTCCAGCTTCATGGAGTCGAGTTGCAGACTCCAATCCGAACTTAGAACTGCTTTATAGGATTGGCTTACCCTCGCGGGTTCGCAACCTTTTGTACAGCCCATTGTAGCACGTGTGTAGCCCTGGATATAAAGGCCATGAGGACTTGACGTCATCCCCACCTTCCTCCCCGTTTACCGGGGCAGTATCTTTAGAGTCCCCAACTGAATGATGGTAACTAAAGATAAGGGTTGCGCTCGTTGCGGGACTTAACCCAACATCTCACGACACGAGCTGACGACAGCCATGCAGCACCTGTCTCCGGGCTCCCCGAAGGGCACTTCTCTCTTTCAAGAGAATTCCCGGGATGTCAAATCCAGGTAAGGTTCTTCGCGTTGCGTCGAATTAAACCACATGCTCCACCGCTTGTGCGGGCCCCCGTCAATTCCTTTGAGTTTTAATCTTGCGATCGTACTTCCCAGGCGGAACACTTAATGCGTTAACTGCGGCACAGCAGGGGTCAATACCCGCTACACCTAGTGTTCACCGTTTACTGCGTGGACTACCAGGGTATCTAATCCTGTTTGCTACCCACGCCTTCGCGCCTCAGCGTCAGTATTGGTCCAGGAAGTCGCCTTCGCCACCGGTGTTCCTCCTGATATCTACGAATTTCACCTCTACACCAGGAATTCCACTTCCCTCTCCCATACTCAAGTCTTTCAGTTTCAAATGCACTTCCGAGGTTAAGCCCCGGGCTTTCACATCTGACTTAAAAAACCGCCTACGCGCCCTTTACGCCCAATAATTCCGAATAACGCTTGCACCCTCCGTATTACCGCGGCTGCTGGCACGGAGTTAGCCGGTGCTTCCTTCAGTGGTACCGTCAGTAATTAATGGTATTATCATTAATCATATTCTTCCCACTTGACAGAGTTTTACGACCCGAAGGCCTTCATCACTCACGCGGCGTTGCTGCGTCAGGGTTTCCCCCATTGCGCAAAATTCCTCACTGCTGCCTCCCGTAGGAGTCTGGACCGTGTGTCAGTTCCAGTGTGGCTGATCATCCTCTCAGACCAGCTAACCATCGTAGCCTTGGTAGGCCATTACCCTACCAACAAGCTAATGGTACGCGGGCTCATTTTCAAACAGTAGCTTATACATAGAGGCCACCTTTAATCTATCAAACCAAGATTAAATAGATATTATCAGGTATTAGCCCGCCTTTCGGCGAGTTATCCCAAATTTGAAAGAAGATTACCCACGCGTTACTCACCCGTGCGCCACTTTACTATCTTTAGCAAGCTAAAGAGTTCTCGTACGACTTGCATGTGTTAAGCACGCCGCCAGCGTTCATTCTGAGCCAGGATCAAACTCTCCAATTAAACTTTTTTTTACTTTTGCATGTCTTAAACATGCTCCCTAACTCACAAGCTGTCACTATCTAGTTTTCAAAGATCAAGTGATTGCTGAGACAGCAACCTCAATACTTAAAAAGATATATTTATACTTTATCATAACCTCTTGTGTCAAGCATTTTTTTCCAAATTTAAAAAAATTCTTTTAAATCCACAATCGGTTAGCTCTTACTGAAAGATGGTATCTTTAACAAACCACTTTCTGTTTGTCAAGCTATTTTTATCTGAAAATAACTTTATTTGACCACCATTTAGCATTGAAGAACATACGATTTTGCTCTGTGCAAAAAAGAGATTGTCTGTATAAAATTTAGCTTACATAAGTTAACTAACAATCAAACAATCAAATCGTAGGGCGTTTCTATACTCAGACACATCTTATGTCAAGCGATATTTTATTGTTTTATCTTAATTTTATGGATACGCTTTTTGCCAGACCTTAATAATATCTCCATATGCATGATATCATTAGATGTAATCATTTCATCAAACATTTCAATACGCCGATCATTTACGTAAGCCCCACCCTGTTCAATAAGCCTTCTTGCAGCTGCTCCCGATACAGTAAGTTTTGCCTCATGAAACAGCTTAAATGCCGGTATTCCCAATTTTAAAACATCCTGATTAATATAAGAACAGGGAACAGAGATATCTTCGGCTTTAGAACTGTTTCTTGGGACCGTACTGTGCATTAAATAATCTTCAGGCACAAACCGTTCGCCAAAAACGCTTGCAGCCGCCTGGTATGCCTTAACCGCCTCATCACGCCCATGAGCAAGCAGAGTTGTTTCAAACGCAAGCACTGTTTTAGCACTATTCAAATCAGCCCCTTCTAATTTTTCGATATCTTTTATCTCCTCAATAGGTAAAAACGTAAAAAGAGCCAAAAAACGCGCTACATCCCTATCATCAGTATTTATCCAGTACTGATAGTAATCATAAGGACTTGTTCTGTCTGAATCCAGCCAGACAGCGCCTTTTGCGGTTTTTCCCATTTTAGCCCCATTGCTGGTTTTTATTAAAGGAAAAGTAATGCCGAAGGATATATCTTTCTTGACCTTTCTTATAAGCTCAATACCTGCAACAATATTTCCCCATTGGTCGCTCCCTCCCATTTGCAGCCTGCACTTATATTTATCAAAAAGCTCTAAAAAATCATAAGCTTGCAATAACATATAGTTAAACTCAATAAAGTTTAAGCCCTCTTCAGAATCAAGTCGTAATTTATAGCTTTCGGCTTTTATCATCCGATTGACCGAAAAGCACTTTCCTATATCCCGTAAAAAAGGAATATATTTTAATTCGCTGAGCCACTCATTATTATTAACAAGCAGCGCCTTATTATCGCTAAAATCAATAAAGCGGGAAAGCTGTTTTTTTATCCCGCTGAGGTTAGCTTCAATCATTTCAGGGTTAAGAAGCTTTCTCATTTCGGTTTTACCGCTTGGATCGCCTATCAGGCCTGTTCCACCGCCAATAAGAGCAATTGGTCTATGGCCATTTTTTTGCATATGCGCAAGCGCCATTATGGGTATAAGACTTCCAACGTGCAAACTCGATGCGGTAGGATCAAAACCTATATAGCATGTTATTTTATTATTCCTGATATAGTCTTTGAGCTCTTCGTCATGAGTGGTTTTTTCAATAAAACCTCGTTCTTCAAAAATATTAATTAAGTCAGCCATGCCGCCCTCACTTATTTGCAAACTCTACAGCTCTTGTTTCACGAATTACAATCACTCTTATCTGCCCTGGAAACACGAGAGATTCTTCTATCTTTTTGGCAATATCTCGGCTTAACATAACTGAATCCGCATCCGATATGATTCCACTTTCCACAATTACCCTAAGCTCTCTTCCGGCCTGAATGGCATAGGTGTTTGCAACACCTTTAAATGAATTAGCTATTTTTTCAAGATCTTCCAATCTTTTAATATAACTTTCTAGCATTTCCTTTCTGGCTCCGGGCCTTGCTCCTGAAAGAGCATCCGCAGCCTGGACAAGATATGCATAAACCGACGATGGGGTTATATCTTCATGATGGGCAGCAATTGCATGCACAACTTTTGGAGCTTCACCAAATTTTTTAGCAAGATTTGACCCTATAATCGCATGGGGCCCTTCAACCTCATGATCAATTGCCTTGCCTATATCATGCAGAAGACCCATACGTCTTGCTAACTTTGAGCTTAAGCCGAGTTCTGAGGCCATTATTCCACTTAAAAAACCGACCTCAAGGGAATGCTGTAAAACATTTTGCGTATAACTTGTTCTATATTTTAATCTTCCGATATATTTTATAAGATCATTATGAATTCCATGAACGCCCAGATCAAAAGCTGCTTGCTCACCGGCTTCTTTTATAGTTTGATCAACCTCCAGACCGACCTTTTTAACAACATCCTCTATCCTTGCCGGATGAATCCGTCCATCAGATATAAGCCTCATAAGTGAGATGCGTGCCACTTCTCTCCTTACCGGATTAAATCCTGATAAAATTACCGCTTCTGGAGTATCGTCAATAATAAGATCTATTCCTGTTGCTGCTTCAAGAGTTCTGATATTTCTCCCTTCCCTTCCTATTATTCTTCCTTTCATTTCATCATTAGGAAGTTGAACCACAGAAACAGTTCGTTCGGCAACATAATCCGAAGCGTACCTTTGCATAGCAGTTGCCATGATATTTTTTGATTTCTTCTCGGCTTCTTCTTTAGCCTCATTTTCAATCTTTTTAATTAGTTTTGCTCCATCATGACGAGCTTCATTTTCCATAGCTCTTAGCAAAAGCTCCTTAGCCTGCTCCGAAGTTAAACCTGAAATTATTTCAAGTTGTTTGTTCTGCTCCTCGATTATTTCATTATATTTACTTTCACTTTTTTCAACATTATCTTCTCTTTTTTTAAGAATAACTTCTTTCCGTAAATTTTCTTTCTCCTTCCGTTCGATCTGCTCAAGCTTATTGTCTATACTCTCCTCTTTTTGAATCAGCCTCTTTTCTCTTTTTTTAAGCTCAGCTCTTGTTTCTTTAGTTTCAAGATCAAATTCCGTTTTCATCTTGAAAAGTTTATCTTTAGCCTCAATCTGGGCTTCCTTTATAACAGCCTCAGACTTAATTTTCGCAGCCTCTATTATTCTGGAAGCTCCATTTTCAGCTGCCTTGATTTTCTGGGAAGTAATTTTTCCTTTTACCCAATAGGCAACTGCATATCCTATGGCAAACATTACAATGCCAATGATCATCAGATAAATCTTCATTATCTATCTCCAATTATTCAGAATTCACCAATATAAATAAAATATGTGGTAGGTTTAAAAACAATCATGCAAAGCTACCTGATATAACAATTTTTAGCTTTAACATGTAAAAACCATATGCAAAAAATTGCAACCAATTAATCCTGGTGAACTCGTAACAAGTTCACCAATTTTAATAAACCTGCAAAAACATGAAATAATAAACACATAACCTGATGTTAATCCATCTTTTTATCTTAGATTAAACAACAAGGTACAAACATACATAAAAGCAACAGCAGGTGCTACGCTTCTCAATTGCTGAAATGTTTAAAGCGGCATATACTCAGTTTTTGCGAGTTCATCAATAATTGTTTACGACCAATGACATGAAAACAGCTGATAGGCAGGAGAAAAACGGTAAGGAGCATAGATTATTCCTTAAAGACATCAATTTTTTTCCGGGGAAATTTGATACCCCCGCACTGTGCCGTGTCGGCAAGCCTCTGAACCTAATGTTCAAAGTTAGCGCCTTATGATTTCTTTAGGCTTTTCTGTACTGGCAGAACATGCACACCAAAATCAAGGAAGGCCCTATATATTATCTTTGTTGGGTCAAAGAACAAAGCCAATCACAAACACGGCAGGGGTATTTTGCAAAAACTAAATTTCACTTCGGAAATCCCAGCCAGAGATAAATCCTATATATGAACAATAGCAGAAAAACTCTCTGATTTCAGCTTGTTATTATTATATTTTCAAAAATTACCGAACATACATGCCATCTTGAATATTAATGGACTCCCAAAAAACCCATCTACAGGCCAAGGGCAGGTAAGCCCTGGCCTGTGGTAATGTTGAAACCACTATAACCGCAACAGCAAGCTCATCTCCCGCAACTTCTCAGCGGGAAACTCTATTGGATAAGAAATCTGTTATTATTCGTTACGGTCGAATATCGCCAATATTCCATAGCTGGAAATATTCAATAAACTTCAAACAGCGCAAGAAATGAACCCAATTCAAACTGAGTAAAAAATCATTTTGTAACTTTTTACGAAGATATCAATATTTGAAAGTACCTAACCCGGACAAGCCGGAACCAAGAATTTTTAGTTAAACCATGCTAAAATGAGTGTAACATTTTTAGCATGGAGGTTTAGTATGTTGATTACCGAACGATATAAAGAGCAAATCACGGGTGTTCTTTCATGTTACGA
>NZ_JBAMMY010000093.1:0-5869 GCF_051233685.1 Desulfobacterium sp. N47 | reverse complement strand
CTTTTTTCCATCGCATAACCAAGGCTCTGTGAATCTCATACTTGGATGACAACTCCGCTATCGTATCCTCTGACCTGATGGCTTCCAATGCAACCTTTGCTTTAAAATTCCCTGGATATTGCTTTCTCATTCTGTCTCCTTCATAATGGAGTCAATATCACAGAAAAAGCAGCTTAACCATCAGTTCAAATTTCGGGGTCCATTATAATGAGAGCTATTCAAGTTCTCCTGTAAAAAAATATTACATTTATCAGCCTGCATGTCAATTTTTTAAACCGATGGCCGCAGTAAATAAAAGTACTGAGATTATTCCTTCCGGGCCTGTTGCCGGACTTTTTACGGGTCTATATTTTTTTTAGCTATCAATTCCTGAAAATGGGATAATTCCCTAAGTAAAATGAACCTTTCTCCCTATTTACAAAGCTGATAATTTTAGTAAATTAAAAATCACATCACATCCGGCATAAATGAATATTAATCATATAAAAAAAAGGAGATTCATAATGGAGATTACTAAATGGAATCCTTGGCGGGAAATTGAGGATATGTTTGAACGCTATACAAAATCATTGGGTCATCCCAGTGGCGAATTCATTACTCCGGGAGATTGGGCTCCGCGGGTTGATATAGCTGAAACCGATACTGAGTTTATAATAAAGGCCGAGATTCCTGAGATCAGTAAAGATGATGTAAAAGTTACGATAGATAATGGAATATTGACGATAAAAGGGGAAAGAAAAAAAGAAAAAGAAGAGAAAGGCAAAAAGTATCATAGAATCGAGCGGTACTACGGAAATTTTATTCGAAGCTTTACATTACCTGATAATGTTGATGAATCAAATATTAAAGCTTCATTTAAAGACGGTATGCTGAGTCTTAACATTAAAAAGACCAAAGAATCGAAGCCCAAACTTATCGAAGTCAAACTGGAGTAGATAATATATTCCGGTTTCAATTAGCTTTTTGACCATTTTGAGAAATACTTTAATTTCCGTAAACAATAAAAAATGCAAGTTGTTTTAATAAGTTAATCCTGAGGTTCGCATTACTTCTTAATAGAAATTTTACAATCGGAAAGGATTATATCATGCGTAATAAAATAAAGGTCTCAAATATAAAAAAGCTCGAGTGCGATATTGGTTATGTGAAAAAAAGTCCTTGCAGGGATTGCCGTTTCAAGAAACAACTCCCTGATTGTTCTGAAAATTGCAAAATAATTAACCAGTTGCAAGCAACATTGGTTGATGTGATATCATGCTCTAATAATTATTCCGAGCTTGAAGCATTTTCACTGTCTTATCAGAATTTCTGATCCGTTAAGGCAATAAAACAGAATCCGTTACTCTGCTTTTTATGATCTCGTAGCATGATATAATTATTAATACATAGTCACTAAAACAGGTTAATAATATGGCCTCAAATTTTAGAATTATTGTCCAGCAAAATAAAGGTAGTCTTCATGTTGACCTGATAGGTGAATTTGACGGCTTTTCAGCAATAGAACTGATTGATGTTTTGAAAAATAATTGTGATAAAGTTAAAAATATTTTTATTAATACAAGCAGTCTTTTTTTAATTCATCCTTTGGCACTGGATATTTTTCAGAAAGAATGCCTTTTGAATGATTCTTTTCAGGATCTTTTGTTCATCGGAAAATATGGAAATATGATGGAACCGCAAGAAAGCGAATCATTCTGGTTTTAATTTTTTTAACAATTTTACCTGACAATAAATATCAATTAATCGCTTTTAAAAGCGGCATTTTTTTTCTTTTCTATATCCATTAATGAGATTTATCAGGGTTCTGCATAATTATTTTGTTGGAATAATGCCAAAACCAGCCCCATGAAGGAGTAAATATATGAGTTCCGCCAATCTGGAATTAAAATTTTATAGCGGTCAATCAGTGTTTTATGAAGAGGCAGGTTATGAACCTCTTCCTTGTATTGCAGACCGAAACGAAATTTATCCTTTCTGCGGTTACTATCGGGCGATTCTGCCCATGGAAGAAGTAATTGCGGTTGGATTCGGTAGTGCTCTTTTAACTAAAAACAGTAAGTGTGTATATGTATATGATGAAATGGCATCAACAGGTTATGGAAAATATATGACTGTGGCTCAGGCAGAAGAAATAGCTGCAGCGGACCCGAAATATGACTGGCGGATACATTTTATGGCTCCATTAAGCGATTTGCACTATCAGCGTCAGGGCAGGCAAAATTGGGTATTATATGAAAAAGGAGCCGGGTTTGCATGAAAAGAAAATTCATATGACAGATATAATCTTGTTGGAACTCTGAAAATAACAGATACTTTTGAATGGAGAATATAAAATGGCAGCGAATTTTAAGATACAGGTTTTTAGAAACAGTGAAAATGTTCATCTTAAATTATCCGGAGATTTCGATGGAAATTCAGCTTACGAATTAATCAATACTATAAACGGGTTGCGCTATAACGATAAAATATTTATACATACCAGCTGTTTAAAGCAACTCAATAATTTTGGAATCGAAGTGTTCCATAAAAACATTCCCAACCTGAATGTCCGTCCGGCTTCATGCTGGTTTACAGGAGATAAAGCAACTGAATTAATCCCTGAAAAAAACAATTCTTTTTTTGTAGCATATCAGTAAAGACACGAATAGCTGATGAATCACAGACAAAAACGGCTAGTGCTTTTTGGTCTTTCTCTTCTAAGTTAAAAGTATTTTAGTCAAAAATTCAAGTGATTCTGCCTCATACAATACAGGGGGCTTAACCGCCCCCGCCTTGTTGATAAATTATTTAATAATCCATCAAATTCTGTTTGCTTTCATAAACTCAATTCTATAATAGGATATGAAAAATGTCTCGCATGTTAACTTGTTTTGAGGTTGTTAAATTCCAAATCGGATAGTTTTGCTTAAAAGGAGAGATTGAATGAAAAAAATTGCTATAATACTGGTAACTTCTGTTTTTACATTTTTAACTTTGTTTATGACATCAAGTATTGCAGGAGAGCGACAAGGCGCAATTACTGTTACACCAAATATCGGCTGGTATTTTTTTGAAGGAGACCAGAAATTAGATGACGGGATTACTTCCGGAATAAACCTTGGATATAGTATTACTAAAAACTGGGGTGTGGAAGGATCAATAAATTATATCGATTCCGACCGCAAAGGTTTTAGAGATTCCGAAGTTACCGGTTATCTTTATAAATTGGATGCTTTGTATAATATAACAAAATTCGGCAAACTTGTTCCTTACCTTGCGGCAGGAGCCGGAGGAATTACATTGGATCCAAGCAAAGGAAATACGGAAACCGATTTTTTGCTTAATTACGGAGCCGGATTAAAATACTTTATTACAGACGATATCGCATTACGTGGGGATGTAAGACATGTTCTTCCGTTTAATGAATCCCAAAACAATTTATTGTGCACAGTGGGTGTATCCTTTTTATTTGGTGGTGAAAAAGATAAACCTAAAGTGGAGGAAACACCTAAAGTAGTTGAACCACCTAAAGCGGCAGAAGAACCACCTAAAGCGGTAGAAGAACCACCTAAAGCAGTTGAACCACCCAGAACAGACAGCGATGGTGATGGAGTATATGACGATCTTGATAAATGCCCGAACACTCCAAAAGGTGCCACTGTTGATTGCAGAGGATGCTGGATACTTCAAGGAGTATATTTTGATACGGCGAAATGGAACATCCTTTCCAAATACTTTCCGATTCTGGATAATGTAGTAAGTGTTATTAAAAAGAACCCTGACATGAAACTGGAAGTTCAGGGGCATACCGATAGCCGTGGAACTGCAAAATACAACCGGAAGCTTTCTGAAAACAGGGCCAAATCAGTAGTGGAATATTTTGTAAGTAAAGGTGTGGATCGTTCAATACTTACGGCAAAAGGATTTGGATTTACTGTTCCGGCTGCACCGAATGATAATGCAGAAGATATGGCAAAGAACCGCAGAGTTGAGCTTAAACCTATTTATTAAATTTAATGTTGGAAGCCGTCTTTCCTGATTTGATAACAGATTAAGGAAAACGATAGATAAATAGTACTCAAAGAGGCCGGACATACGTTTTGTCCGGCCTCTTTATTTATAAATAGAAGGAGTTAATTTATAATGCGCACTGGTATTGGTTACGATATTCATAAACTGGCTCACCATCGAAAGCTTATTCTTGGTGGAAGATTAATTCCGTTTGAAAAAGGACTCCTAGGCCATTCGGATGCTGATGTTGTTGTACATGCGGTTTGTGATGCTCTGTTGGGAGCTGCCGGTCTTGGAGATATCGGCATGCATTTTCCTGATACCGATCCTGAATATAAAGATATATGCAGTCTTGAACTTCTTGCAAAAATTTGCAGTATGTTGAAAAATAAAAACCATCGGATATGCAATATAGATTTGACGGTTTTTGCCGAAAAGCCTAAGCTATCTCCTTATAAAGCCGAAATGGAAGTAAATATCGCTCACACGGCAGATATTGATAAAGAACTTGTTAATGTTAAAGCAACAACTGCTGAAGGGCTGGGAGTTATCGGAAGCGGAGAAGGTATTGCGGCCATGTGTATTGTTTTGATTGACTGATTTGTTTGATTTTATCCATATAATAATAAAAAAAGCGGGAGGAAAATGTCCCTTCGTATATATAATACTATAGAAAGAAAAAAAGTTCCCTTTGAGCCTGTTCAACCGGGCAAGGTTTCAATGTATGTATGCGGCCCAACCGTTTATGATTCCTGCCACATCGGTCATGCAAGATCGGTTATTGTTTTTGATGTTATTTTAAAATATTTGAATGCAACCGGACTTGAGGTGACGTATGTCAGAAACTTTACCGACGTAGATGACAAGATAATAAATCGTGCCGTTCAGCTCGGTATTGAATCTCATGAAGTTGCTGAACGATATATCAAGGAATTTTATGAAGACATGGACGCCTTGAATATTAAAAGGGCGACTATAGAGCCGAAAGCAACCGAGCATATAGATAAGATCATAGCATTAATTGAAATATTGCTGAAAAAAGAGATAGCATACAGAATAGACGGAGATATATATTATTCGGTTGATAAATTTAAAGATTACGGAAAACTTTCAGGGCGTAAGCTTGAGGATATGGAAGCCGGAGCCAGAGTGGAGATTGATGAAAGAAAAAATAATCCCTTTGATTTTGCTTTGTGGAAGTCTCAGAAACCGGGAGAACCTTACTGGGAAAGCCCATGGGGCAGGGGAAGGCCGGGCTGGCATATCGAATGTTCCGCTATGAGCAGCGCCTATCTTGGTGAAACATTTGATATTCACGGAGGTGGCAAGGATCTGATTTTCCCTCATCATGAAAATGAGATAGCCCAGTCTGAAGGTGCTTTTGAAAAACCGTTTGCCAAATACTGGGTTCACAATGGTTTTGTAAATATAAACCATGAAAAGATGTCAAAATCTCTTGGCAATTTTCTTCTGATTAAAGACATACTTAAGTCATATCATCCCGATTCAGTTCGCCTCTTTCTTTTATCCAATCACTATAGAAGTCCGATAGATTTTACCGACAAGGCGATGGAAGAATCTGAAGCTGCGCTTGATAAAATATATTCCGCGATACAACGTGTTGAGGAAATTGCAGATATTACGGGAAAAGATTTCATAAACTATCCGGAAGGTTACTGGGAAAAGTTTTGCGAGTCGATGGATGATGACTTTAATACTGCAAAGGGCATTGGATATCTATTCGATTCTGTTCGCCATATAAACCGTCTGCTTGATGAAAACAGTAATTCGGATGAAATAAAAACCATAATTAACTCGATTTATGCAGATATACGCAAAATGGGTGATGTGATAGGCATTCTATCCGAACCGGCTGAAA
>NZ_JBAMMY010000313.1:0-8737 GCF_051233685.1 Desulfobacterium sp. N47 | reverse complement strand
GGATTCCCGATAAAAATCACTGCTAAAATGGCAGGTGTTACAAGAAACTTGATATGATGGTTTTTGTTTTTCGATTGTGATCAGGCCCCTTTGAGGGGCCAGCAATCGTAAAGCCTCCGGCTTTGCCGGAGGATGTTTACTTTACGTGCTAAGTCAAACCATCTTTCTCGAAGACCGGCGGGGCCGCCCCATGCCTTTGGCACATCTCAATTATTGACTGCATATTTTCCATAGATTGCCGACTTTATATGTATGTTATTCAAAGCATCAAAAGATGTTTACAAAGTTTTTCATATAATTTATATTAAATTCATTTGAGATGGAAGTTCTCAACCATATCCTTTAGGATGTTTATTCCATGAAAAAAACAACAATATTTACTATAGTTATAGTTCTTGCCGTATTAATTTCAATAACCTTAATGGCAAGCCGTTCAAACACTGATAACTACTTCATAGAGTATAAACAGGGAGCTGTAGAGGTATGGAAGGGAAGATTCTCTCCTCTCGGTAAGGAACCCTTTATTATAATGCCCGGGGCGCAACCGCCAAATCCCATGAAAGAGGTATATACCCGTGAAGAAGTTTTTCCATTAATAGCAAAATACTATATCGATAAGGCTGATGCGGTAATGGATGTGCCTGGCCTTCCTGATTTTGAAGGCATGAGAACCTATCTTAACAAATCTTTATCTTTCGCAATTACTGAAGACCTTAAGAGGGAGGCCCATGTCCGTTTAAATAAAATAGACAGAATGGTGCTCCTTTACAAAGCCGATATCGCTTTAAATAAAGGTACAATATCTGAACTCAAAACAGCTCTTGAATACTTAAAAAGAGCAAACTTGCTTGGTCCTGATGAAATAGAATCAGAACTTATAATACGAAAGATAGATTCAATCATAACCCGGATAACTGCACTTGAAACCGGTTCGGAAATAACAAAACCAGAGCAGGATTCCCACCACCTTTAACTGTTTACAAGATGACATGCAGCTAAATGTTCTTTGACTTCGGATCCGGCTGCTACCTGTTTTAACTCAGGTTCATCAATGCGGCACCTGTCGAAGGCAACAGGGCACCTGGTATGAAATCGACACCCGGAAGGTGGATTTAATGGAGACGGGACATCTCCGTAAAGTATGGTTCTTTTATTTTTTACAAAAGGATCAGGAACCGGAATTGCTGATATCAGCGCCTTTGTATAAGGATGCAGAGGATTTTCATATGTGGCATCGGCATCCGCGTATTCTACGATTTTTCCAAGATACATAACAGCTATGTTATCTGAAATATGTTTAACAACCGCAAGATCATGTGCAATAAAAATATAAGTAAGATTCATCTCAGACTGAAGGTCAAGAAGAAGATTAAGTATCTGGGACTGGATGGAAACATCAAGAGCCGATACAGGCTCATCACATACAATCAGCTTGGGTTTTAATGCGATAGATCTTGCGATTCCTATTCTCTGGCGTTGCCCGCCGCTGAATTCGTGCGGAAACCGGTTTACTGCGCTTTGAGGTATCCCGACACGCGATAAGAGATTTAATACTTCCTTTCTTCTTGATTGCAATGAACCGAATTTATGAATTATCAGAGGTTCTTCCAATATATCTCCGATTGTCTGTCTTGCATCCAGAGATTCGAAAGGGTCCTGAAAAATCATCTGCATATTTCTTCTAAGCGGCCTCATTTTTTTGTCGCTTAACCGTGAAATGTCTTCTCCTTCAAATAAGACATTACCTTCAGTCAAATTATAAAGTTTTAGAAGTGCACGTCCTATTGTTGTCTTACCGCAGCCGGATTCACCTACAAGTCCGATTGTTTCACTTTTCTTTACTTTCAGCGAAACACCGTCTACCGCATACACTTTTCCGACTTTTCTGCGGAATATGCCCCCATAAACCGGGAAATGTATTTTGATGTTTCTTGCTTCAAGCAGATAATCAGACATAAAGATAACAGCTCACAAAATGTTCATCTTCAATACAAACGGCAGGAGGTGAAACAGTCCCGCAAACAGCCATAGCCTCAGGGCAACGATTTCTGAATCTGCAACCTTGAGGCAGTTCATTAAGAGCGGGAACCGTGCCTTGTATTACATGAAGCCTTGTTTTTCTTTTTCCTTCAAGACGCGGGATAGATAAAAGAAGCCCCTTAGTATATGGGTGCATCGGTTTTCTAAAAAGGTTTTCTACCGGGGCAGTCTCCGCCACTTTACCGGCATACATCACAAGTACCCTGTGGCTTGTTTCGGCTATTACCCCAAGCGCATGAGTAATAAATATTATTGCCATGCCGGTTTCATCCTGAAGCCTTTTCATCAGATCCAGTATCTGGGCCTGTATGGTTACATCAAGAGCCGTTGTAGGTTCATCGGCAATCAGTATATCGGGTTTACAGGCAAGGGCCATTGCAATCATTACCCGCTGGCGCATACCGCCCGATATGTTGTGAGGATAATCTTTTACCCGTTTTTCAGGATCTGAAATTCCGACTTTTTTCAGTATCTCAATTGAATCTTTCCTGATTTGTCTGATATCGGTATCAGGATGGCGAAGAAGATAAACTTCATTTATCTGATCTCCGATAGTGTGAACCGGATTCAAGGCTGTCATGGGTTCCTGGAAGATCATTGATATCCTGTTTCCCCGGATCCGCTGCATGTTTTCTGCAGAAAGAGTTGTTATATCGGTTCCTGAAAATATAATGTGACCGGCATCTATCCGTCCGGCCGGTTTTGGAAGAAGCCTCATAATCGAAAGAGCCGTAACGCTTTTTCCGCATCCGGATTCTCCCACAATGCCGAAAACCTCTCCCTTGTTCACTTTAAAACTGACATCATCTACGGCACGTATTCTGCCTGTTTCGGTATCAAAGGATGTAACAAGATTTTCAACCGTTAATATTTGATTTTCAGATATCATTTGTCACTGTATTTTCATTGTTATTGTTTTCATCTTGTAAGTTTCATCAATAATAGTAACAGGGTCAAATTTTTCATCCTTTTTCATGGCTTTTTTTGTTTCATCATATGCTTTTGAGTCAAACCAGAAAAGGCCGCCTGTCATGCTGCTGAAGGGATCAAAAAGATCGGTTGAATTTTTTGTTCCGGGAACTTTGGGGAGTTTCCACCATCTCCAATATGCATCACGGGTGTAGGGCACCATGAAAGTAGGTACAAAAACTCCAAGATCATGTATCTTTTGCTGGATTTTAAGTGAAAGATTTATCCTCTCTTTTTCTTCAAGAGAATTACGGTATGCATCTATAAGTTTGTCCATGTCAGGATCATCGGTATTTGTGATATTATTTGTTTGAGGCTTATGGGCATTTACCGAGTGAAAATGCTCCCAGAACTGCGGCCTGAAAGAAGTACTCCAACCCATCCATGCAACATCATGCTTTTTTTCCAGAATTTTTTTAAAAACAGCCGCCGGGTCAAGCTTCTGCAAATTAAGCTCTATCCCGGCTTTTTTTGCCTCTTCCTTTAATACTACAAGTCTTGGAGTATGATCATCATATCCGTAAACCACTTCTACCGAAAAACGGTTTTTCCCTTTTTCCCATATACCGTCGGCTCCGCGTTTCCAGCCTGCTTTTTTCATATGGAAATCAACCTTATCAAGATTAAACCTTCTTGCTTTTATCTTTTCATTGGAATAACGCCCATAGCCCATAAATCCATGCTCAAGTCTGAAATAATCGTTTCGTAAAACCTTTTCTATTACTTTTTCCACATTCATGGCATGGGCAAAAGCATACCTCACATTTATATCTTTAAAAATTCCCTTATCCTGATTGAGCCATAATCCCATTGCGGACTGCTGTGTGTCGTTGAAAAACCAGATTCTGTGAACATAGCCGTTTTCTATAACAGGCGTTTTGGATTTTACATGCCAATACTCAGGAATGGTGAGGTTAAATTCATCTATTATTCCCTTTTTGAAATACTCCCAAATCATATTATTGTCTCTTATTACGGTAAATATTATCCTGTCCACATTATACCGGTTTTTAAAATACTTCAGATCATTTCCCCACCAGTCTTTTTTTCTTTTAAAAACTATGGATTTTCCTTTAACAAAATCGCTTATCCGGTAAGCACCGGTATTTGGAACTATCTCCCAGTTATATTTTCTTACAAAATCTTCACCAAGCTTTTTGTAATAATGAATTGGAGTGGGGATTAAGCCAAGTTTTAAATAAAGATCAGGTTCGGCTTTTGTTGAAACAACAGCAAGGGTATAATCATCATAAACTATAACACGGTCTATCTCTTTGGAATAGTAATCATTGTACCAGGGCGCAACTATATATTTTGAGCGCATAAATTCCAGTGTATAGGCAAAATCTCTTGCTGTAACAGGAACTCCGTCCGACCAGCGTGCTTTTTGGTTTAACTTGAAATACATGGTCTTTTTGTCTTTTCCGAAAGCCCAGTGAGTGGCAATTTCAGGTATAATATTTAAAGTATTCGGATGAATTCCTATCAAAGATTTCTGGTTATCTAAAATAGCGTTTCTGAAGCTGTCATTTGAATCAGGACCGACTATGCGAAAAGTCATAGGAAAGCTCATTAAGGCTGCATGAAACGTTCCTCCTTTTTTAGCATCATCAGAAGCAAAAACCGGATCGGAATCGTTTGTAAGCCATTTTATATCTTTCGGTAATTCCGGTGCACCGGCATAAGACTGCACATTGGAAGACAATACTCCTGCAACCAAAAAAACCTTAATAAACGCAAAGACAGTTTTCGTTATACTTTTTTCTTCCTTCGGCATTCATTATTCCTTGTTCGATATTCGATTATTCATATGTTGAATACATTTTCGGATCAAAGGCCTCTCTTACAGCTTCACCTATAAATGTCACGGCAATAAGGGTTACAGTCATAGCACCTATAACCGAACCTCCGATCCACCATGAATCCATGTGCGTCCAGCCCTGCTGTATCAGTTCACCCCAGCTTGGTGTGGGAGGAGGAAGACCAAAGCCAAGATAATCAAGGGAAGTAAGAGCAACAATTCCGCCCGAAACTGCAAAAGGGGCGTAGGTCACTATAATTGATATTGTATTTGGAATTATATGTTTAAAAATTATGCGGCTGTTTGAAGCGCCGAGAGCCTTTGCGGCAAGAACATATTCTCTTGCCTTCTCCTTATAAGTAACTGTCCGTATAGTCCATGTTATTCCGATCCAGCCGAAAAAAGCCATGATCAGCACCAGGGTAATAAATCCCGGTACAATAATAGAAGATATAATTATAATCACATAAAGAAAGGGAACATTAGACCAGATCTCAATAATGCGCTGAAAAAAAAGATCAAATTTTCCACCGAAATAGCCCATTACACTTCCTATGCTGACTCCTATTCCATAGTCAAACAGGAGCAGAAGAAGAGAAAAAGATATGGCTATCCTGAACCCGTATACAAGCCGTGCAAGAATATCTCTTCCAACGTTATCGGTGCCGAAATAGTGCCTCTCCTTAAATGAAGGCGGATAAGGAGGAAACAAATCTTGTTTAAGGTCATTTTCAAGCGCGTTATAAGGAACCGGAGGCAGAATAACCCAGTTTCCCTTATTTTCATCTTTAAAATGCTTTTTCAGCTGACGGTAATTTGTTTCGTAATCATAGTCCAAACCGAACTTCTTGCCCGGATTCATATCAGCATAAACAGGAAAATATAATTTATTATTGTAGCAGACAACCAGAGCCCGGCTGTTCACAAAAACTTCGGCTAAAAAAGAAACAAGAATCATAACAAACAGCAGCATGAAAGAGTAGTATCCTCTTTTTATGGATTTGAATCGCTGTATTTTTTTTCTTGTAAGAGGATTTAAGAGCATATTTTCACTCGAACTTAACCCGCGGATCTACAATTGCAACACATATGTCCGAAAAAATATTTCCTACAAGCAGCAGAAGAGATGAAATTACCAGTATTCCGAGAACAACCGGATAATCACGTTCTACAATCGCTTCGTATCCCAAAAGTCCCATACCGTTTATATTAAAAACTTTTTCAATCAGGAAAGAGCCCATCAGAATAATCGATATATTGTTCCCGAAATTGGTTGCAATCGGAATAAGACTGTTTCTTAATGCATGCTTAAAAACTGCCTTTTTAAAAGAAATGCCCTTTGCGATTGCGGTACGGATATAATCTGCGGAAAGATTGTCAAGAAGAGTGTTTTTCATCAAAAATGTCATAACGGTAAATGAGCCCACCAGGTAAGCTGCCAGCGGAAGAACCGTATGCCATATAATATCCGTTATCTTTCCAAAAAGATTTAAATCCTCAAAATTCTCACTCACAAATCCACCCAGAGGAAATACATCCCAATGAGAAGAAAAAAGAATAAGCAGAAGTACTCCTATAACCCATCCCGGAATTGCATATCCGGCAAAAACCACAACGGATGTTAAATTGTCAAAAGAGCTTTTATGCTTGACGGCTTTTAAGATTCCAAGAGGTATACAAATCCCGTACACAAGTATCATCGTAATTATTCCAAAATACAGTGATATTGGTATGCGCTCTTTTATCATGCCCCATACAGGGTCATAATAACGTGTGGAAACACCAATATCTCCCTGCAATACTTTTCCCATCCAAAGAAAATAGCTTGTAAGAACCGGTTTATCAAAACCGTAGTATTTCTTAAGCTCTTCTATCTGTTCTTGTGAAAGAGGCTGATTCTGATCTTTGGAAGTAAGCCTTGCTCCGCTTTTCCCATCCATACTCTGCATCTGCTGAGCCTGAGCTATCATTCGTTCGATTGGGCCTCCCGGCACAAACCTTGTAATCACAAAAACCATTACTGTGATTCCAAGAAAAGTCGGAATGATTAATAAAAGACGTCTTAATATATACGTTATCATTTATGACCCGATAAATTTTTGGAAAGCTAAAATAATGCTATTTTTAAATTTTTAATATTTATAGCCCCACTCAGGATATAAATCAATGCCTGATTGTATTATAGCAATTATCATAAGGAAGTTAGAATATGTGCCCATACCCAATTACAAGTATGCAATCGGAATATTATTATGCATATGCTATAAACCAACTGAAGTGTGCAACCTGTCTGATTTTCTAAGAAAGTTTTCTTTTAAGGAATGAAATAACAGCAGCCGTAAATGCATCGTTGCGATCACCGGCTATCATGTGTCCTGCTTCCTGAACATCAACATACTCAGCGCTGGGCACTGTCTCGAGAAAGGCTTGTGCTCCCGCTTTGCTCACCACGTCGCTCATTCGGCCACGGACAAGCAAAATGGGCGCGTCGATTGCCAAAGCAGCACGCTCATACCGTTTGGTATCGAATTTATCGTTGACTTGCCGGTCATCGGATATGAGTGCGGGATCCCAGTGCCATCGATATCTACCATCAAAACCGAGTCGCAGGTTCTTCGCCAATCCGTTAATATCATCCGGACGTGAGCGATGAGGAAGATAGCCTGCAACGGCAGAGGCCGCCTCTTCGACTGACACGAAACCATCAGGGTAACTGCGCATAAACGCAAGAATGCGCTCCCGGCCTTCGCCGGAATGACGAAAAGGGGTGTTTTCCAACTTTTTACGAGTCTATTATTGATTACTGTATAATAAAGATCGTATAGGAAGTGAAGTTAAAAAAAAGTTGTAAATTTAGCAAGCTTTATTTAATTCATTCCATATGTCTGACTATGCCTGATCCAGGCGCACCCAATTGTAAAGATTTTTACCAATAATATAAATCTAATAGGAGGGTTAAGCTATGGTTGAGGAAAGAAACGTAGGTTATTCCGAGTTATTTAAAAACACACTATCCTTTCTGGCTGCAGGACGCAGTCATGATGAGCAGATCCGATGCATTCAGGAATCAGGTAATCATGCACCCACATGGCTATTGAGGTCCGCTCTTTTAAGTTCAATTGGACTGGCACCACCAAAGCAATCAGCGGAAAACTTTGTCGTTTTCGGCTGTTATATTCCGTTTGTTTATGGCAATACCGGAATTGCAGGCATTTATCAGACTTCTGCAATTGGCAGAGATTGACTATACCTACTCGCCTGACAAAGAGGTTTGCTGCGGAGCTCCAATATGGGAGGATACTATTGAACTGGTAGATATGAAAGATGAGAGGAGAAAGGAAATTCAGGATAAATGCAAAGGTTTCATGGAGATTAACAATAGTTTAGGCAGGCAGGCACAGGCAAAAAATATGATATATGCCTGCCATAACTGTGCGTCGCTGGCAAGGAGGACATTTGCTCAAGATTCCGATCATCACTTTGGATTAAGGAGTTGTCACAAAATAACGTTTACAATTTATCTGTTGATCGATATGGCATTATTGTATAATTCCAATCTCCATGGGATTCATTACGACTGATATTTACTCGGCGAAGATCCTTATCTGATATTTTAATACCTTTCGGATATTTATTGGTGTCAAGTTGACATTTTACTGTTAATCCTTTTCGTGTTGTTGTAGAGGCAATAAGATTTATGATCACTTCATGGCTGACAAGTGGTTTTCCTCTCCAGCTTTGGCTGATATAGGAAAAAAGTCTATGTTCAATTTTGTTCCATTTGCTTGTACCCGGTGGAATCTGTCATACAGATACTTCGAGGTTAGTTTCATTAGAAAACTTTTGCAGCTCCGTTTTCCACAGCCTTATTCTGGATCCATTACTACCGCCGCCGTCAGCTGTAATCAGTAATTGATGAGCTTTTGG
>NZ_JBAMMY010000311.1:0-11314 GCF_051233685.1 Desulfobacterium sp. N47 | reverse complement strand
ATTTTTCATTTATCCGGCAATAGCGGACCTTTTGAAAAGGACTTTGTAAGAAAAAAGAACTTAAACCCGGAGAAAATATCAGAGACCTTTGGTAGCTTAATTTTTATGAAAATCAGTCTTGACATGGGGTCCACTATAATTTAGCATAAAAGAATATCCCAGTTTAAGCTAAATGTGGTATTGTTAAGTGAGTGGTCATCATCCACCAGGTTCCATATAAGATTGGAAAATATTTTAATAGCAATTTTATGGACCGGAATGTGAGGTATGACTTCATCCCTATTCCCATGGTATATACAGACTGGAATATCCAGGCTCTTTTCAGGATAAAAATCAACGGGCATATAATTAAGGGCAGGAGCCAGCAGAATAAGTTTTCTAACATTGCTTAAATTCCTGCAAGCAAATACGGTTGCCATTAATCCACCGTAACTGGATCCGACAATAACAAGATCATCCTTTTCGTTCAAAACGGCATTTAATTTAAGCATTCTTTTGTCAAAGCCACCTGAAAAGGTCTCAATGATCATGTCAGGGTATATTTTTTTAAAAAATACACCTTTTTTACCCTGACTTGAACTTTCCAAACCATGAATGAAAACTCTTGTAGGAAGAATAGTAGTCATAATTTACTTAATTTATAAAATATATTTATAGTTGGATTAAAATTTTTAATAAAATTGCCGTGGTCAAGACATGTGGAGGTGGATAGGAAAATGCGCAAATTTATCTCCGGAGTGGCTGCAAACGAATAAAGAATAAATATATTAAGAATAATTATGAGTGATAAAATATTGTTTGGCTCTTTTCTGAATATACATCAATTCATCTGCTACCGACATAAGCTTGTCAAGAGTTAGCCCGGAATCAGGTTCGTAAATAGTGGCACCCCAGCTCAATGAAAGAATATATTGTTTTAGCTTTTTTGAATTAAAATCATCAATATTTTGTTGAAGCCGTTGTGTGATAATTGTGGAATTCATATTTGTAGAATCCACAACAAGTACTGCAAATTCATCACCGCCAATACGAGCAATTATATCAGATTCACGAAAGGTCTGCCTGAGAATTTCTGCAGTATCGAAAAGTGCCTTATCTCCTTCTTCATGCCCCAGAGTATCGTTGATTAATTTCAATCCATCAGAATCGAGAAACAAAAGTGTCATCCTTGTATTTGCTCTCTTAGCAGACTTTAATTGCTGTTCTGCAAGAGTGATGAATCCGCGTCTGTTGTATAACTCGGTTAACTGATCCCGTATTGACATTTCGCGTATTTCCTGCTCCATTAATTTACGTTTGGTGATATCTGTTGCAAGACCATTAATGATAATTTCATCAGTATTGTTAATTATACTTATAGATCTGTCCTCAAACCAATGCCATTTCCCCTGTTTGTCTTTGATCCGGTATTCTATATTAAAGTGCTTGCCTTCAGAAAAATCCTTAACCGCCTTTAATATTTTATCGTGGTCATCCTTATGCATATATTCGAACCAGAAAGATGGCTTTTCTAAAAAACAATGTGAAGAATATCCAAGAATATCTTCAACGCGCGAAGAATTATATATTATACCCCTCTTATCAGAATAAGAATAAATTATATTTGGAGAGTTTTCCACCAGATATCTGTAACGTTCTTCGCTTTCGCGTAGTGCTATGTCAGAATAAATACGATCAGTTATATCACGAACGATCGTACGAGCCCCGACATACTTGTTTTTTTCCATGATTGCCGATGCACTAACCTCAACGATTAATTTTTTTCCATCTTTTGCAATAGTATTTACATGAAATTTTTCGTTCCCTCCGTTCATTTTAAATTCTTTTATCATTTCTTTAAAATAATGAATATTTTCTTTGGGAATAAGGTCGTACATACTCATTCCAATGAGTTCTTCACGGGAATAGCCATGTAATTCAAGCGCCTTATAATTGACCTCTAACAAATTGTCATCTGCATCAGTCAATAAACTTGCGTCATTTGCGTTTTGAAAAAGGTCACGATACTTGTCTTCGCTTTTTCTAAGGTTTTTTTCTGCTCGTTTTCGATCGCTTATGTCTCTGACAGTAGACAGAATATAATGTTTGGCGTTTTTAAAGAAAAGTTTGTTTTGTACCTCAACAGGGATTTCTATGCCATCTTTTCTGGTAAACCAGCCTTCCCATTTAGCGCGCTCATTATTTAACAACATTTTCAAAATCTCAGATATATCAGCAGGATTTTCAAACTTGATTTCAATGCCGGAAGGACTCATTTGTAAAAGCTCTTCTCTTGTATAACCGAGCTGATTGCAGGCAGCATCATTTGCATCAATAAAATTGCCCGTAAAATTAGTTCTATCAGACCATTCATTTACAAATACGGAATCACTGAAATTATTAAACAGAAGAAAATACCATTCTTTTATTTCTTTATTTTCCCCCATGGAAGGTTTCCTTTGTTACGGTATGAAAATAAAATATACAATAATTCCAAGTATATTATATGTTTTTGGGTGATTATAATAAAATAAGTGATTATGCAATATAAAATATTCGGAAGCAAAGTATATTTATATTTTTTAAATACGATGCAAAAACTAAAGTAAAAGCGGTAAATAATTTCAAATCGAAATTATATTTGATTTATCCCGGGTTGTTATAAAATTGTTAAATATTTTATTGCAGATATCGGGTGAGAAATTAATATAATATTCAAGCAAATTAATACATCATCATTTAATTGGTTTAAGCCTGAATAGCTACTGTACATGGGATAACGACGACAAAATTAAACGCAAAACTTCTTGACAATCTTATGTATTTGAATTACTAAAGCCATAAATTTTGCGTAATTAACGGTTAATTGCATCAAATAATTATTTCTTAATATTAGGATATTACTTATGGCTGTACCAAAACACAAAACATCCAAGTCGAAACGAGACAAACGTCGTACCCACCAGAAAATTGAAGCTCTTAATTTATCTAAATGCTCTCAGTGTGGTGAAGCAAAGCCAGGACACACGGTTTGTCCGGAATGCGGATATTACAATGGTCGTGAAGTTATCAAACAGAAAGAGGTATAAGGTCTGATGGGTTCTCCCGAAACTGGTAAAGAAATCAAACTCAAGGGGCTTGATCTCGAATCAAGACAGATGATTTTAGACATGGTAAACCGGTTAAGGAACAGGCTGCTTAGCAAAGAAAAAATCCTGGATTTTGATAAAAAGGAATTTTTCCCTGAAGAGAC
The DNA here is from genome assembly GCF_051233685.1 of Desulfobacterium sp. N47. Classification (NCBI taxonomy): domain Bacteria; kingdom Pseudomonadati; phylum Thermodesulfobacteriota; class Desulfobacteria; order Desulfobacterales; family Desulfobacteriaceae; genus Desulfobacterium; species Desulfobacterium sp. N47. Next base: position 8,082 of record NZ_JBAMMY010000311.1, on the reverse strand, counting down.
TATACGAGAACTGCTTAGTCCTGAGATAGGCTTACAGCTGCTTGGAATTCCGGAAGTTTATGGCGGTATGGGTGGTGGAGCCCGTGACATCTGTTATTTGACTCTTGAGATGTCAAAAATATGCCTTGGTGTCACTACGGCATTTTTTGCTCTTCAGCTTGGCGCAGATCCTCTTATAGTGGGGGGTACCGAAGAGCAGAAAAAGAAATGGCTTGGTGCAATTGCAAAAGATTCGTCTCTTGTAGCGTATGCAGTAACCGAAGCTGATGCCGGAAGTAATCTTGCAGCCTTAAAAACAAAGGCTGATCCTGTCATTGATAACGGCAAGATAACCGGTTATGTTATTAACGGCACCAAACAGTTTATTTCAACAGGTGGATATGCCGACTTTATCACACTTCTTGCCAATACCCCGGAAGGCCCGGCTTTTTTTGTGGTGGAAAAAGGCACCAAGGGTTTCATACAGGGCAAAGGTGAAGAAAAACACGGAATACGCGCCTCGAATACTTCCCCGCTTATATTTGAGGATGTTTTTGTACCTGTTGAAAATCTTATTGGCGGAATTCCAGGTCATGGTTTAAAACAGGCAAATAAGGTTTTCGGTTATACAAGAGTTATGGTTGCAGCTATGGCGCTTGGTGCATCACAGGCATGCCTTAATATTCTTATCCCTTATGCAAAACAAAGAATTCAATTTGGTACCCCTCTTTCGGAAAAACAGGGATACACACATAAACTTGTTGTTCCCAATGTTGTTAGAACCGAGGCAGCTGCGGCATATGTTGACGAGGTCGTGGTTCGTCTTGATTCAGGTGAGGAAGATCTTCAGGTTGAGGGTTCCATCGCTAAACTTTTTGCAACCGAATCAGCCGATAAAGCAGCAGATGATGCGATTCAGGGTCTTGGCGGATATGGATATATTGCTGAATATGAAGTTGAAAAGATTAAAAGAGATGTAAGAATTACTCGCATATATGAAGGAACCAGCGAGATTCAGCAAAATATTATTGGCACGTTCCGCTGGAAAAAAACATGGAAAACAAAAGGTGAATTTTATCTATCCATATATAAAGAGATGGATAAACTAAGTATTTCTATACCTGATGCAGGATATCGCTATTATGGGCTTGCTGCTAAAGCGCTTAACGATACTATCAACTTTGTTCATGAAAATAAGCTTACCAGGCAGCAGCATATAATGTTTCTTCTTGCTGATATGATGGCATATGTTGAAGTTGGTGCAAGTCTTGCCAGAAAGTCTGCCTTTATTATTCAGAGCGGAGGGAACCAGGCTGGGAAGTTTAAAATTATATCGAGAATATTTGCTAACGAAACCGCCCGGCTTGTACTGAATAATCTGGATAAGATTTTAAGGGGCTCAGGGAGTTTTAGCCGGAACCAAATTTCAGATTTTATGGCAAGTATTTCATATGATGAGCTTATGTTAAGTTATGAAAATATACTTACAGATATGGATAAATTGGCAGATATAGTGTTTGAAAGGTAGAAATGCCGGATCATACAACGCATCAGAAAACCCGTACAGTAGTTGTTACCGGAGGAACACGAGGGATAGGAAAGGCAATTTGTCTTGCTTTTGCAGGACCTGACACCCGTATCTATTTTAATTATTCGTCTTCGGCTTCTGCTGCTGTTGAAATTGAAAAAATTATTGGCGATGCAGGCGGATTTGCGAAGGGAATGCAGGTCGATGTGATGTCGGGAAAAGATGTTGAATCTTTTTTCGGCAAGATTCTTGAAGAAAGCGGCCGAATTGATGTTCTTGTTAATAATGCCGGTATTGCAAGAGACGGTCTATTGGTTCGGATGAAAGAAAAAGACTGGGATGATGTTCTTGATACCAACCTGAAAGGCGCTTTTCTGTGTACCAAAATTGCCGTAAAACCGATGATAAAGCAAAGGTATGGCCGTATAATAAACATATCTTCCGTTGTTGGGGCAAGCGGAAACCCCGGACAGGCTAATTATGTTGCTTCAAAGGCCGGAATAATCGGTTTTACAAAGGCTGTTGCAAAAGAACTTGCTTCAAGAGACATAACGGTTAATGCTGTTGCACCCGGATTTGTCGAAACCGACATGACCGGGGCTCTTTCAGAAAAAGCTAAAGAAGTTTTGATAAGCGGTATTCCGCTTGGGCGCATAGGCAAACCGGAGGATATTGCAGCAGTTGTTCTTTTCCTTGCTTCGGAAGGGGCATCTTATATTACGGGTCAGGTTGTTCATGTTAATGGAGGAATGTATATGTAATGCTTTATTGCATAACCCTTCTCGCAAGAAATTTTCGGCAATGCTGAACTGCGCTATTCATATAATACTTCTAAGCACACCTTTAATTGACCCGATAAGCATATCTTGAGCCAGAACAAAATTAAACGCCATACAATGATATAATTTTAGGAGAATATACTCGATGTCTGTTGAAGATAAAGTAAAAAAAATTATTGTAGAAAAGCTGGGAGTGGATCTTTCCGATGTGGTCCCTGAGGCGTCTTTTGTAAATGATCTTGGAGCAGATTCTCTGGATCTGGTTGAACTGATTATGACAATGGAAGAAGAATTTGAAATGGAGATTTCAGATGATGACGCGGAAAAACTTGTCACTGTAAATGATGTTATTGATTATATAAGATCCCGCTGAAATTTCTCAACTCTGCCTTTTTAAACAAGACCGGATGATTTTATATTTTTGTCTTGTTTCTTCTAAAATACCATATTACAAACAAATTTCGGTTTTGCGGATATTTTAAGGATGTATATAAATTTATTGATTTACAAGACCATGCTCCATAATTGGGTTATATGGTATATGAAAACCAAGATATAATTTTAGCCTGAATTACCTAAAAAACAGGAATTGCTCGATGGATAAATCACCTATTGTTATCGGAAACGATCATGCTGCATATCAGCTTAAAAAACTGATAATAAAGCATCTTACAGAAAATGGCATTGAAGTCAAAGATATCGGGACAAATAATGAAAATTCGGTTGACTATCCTGATTATGGAATCAAGGTGGCTTCGCTTGTTTCAACCAAAGAATTTGGCCGTGGTATACTTCTTTGCGGCAGTGGGATAGGAATGTCTATTGTTGCAAATAGGTTTTCCAATATCAGAGCGGCCCTTTGCAATGATGTCTTTTCGGCTATTATCAGCAGGAAACACAATAATTCAAATGTGTTGGTAATGGGAGCCCGTGTTATCGGAGAAACACTTGCACTTGAAATATTAAAGTCCTGGCTTGAAACCGATTTTGAAGGAGGGCGTCACCAGCAACGAATTGATAAATTTAATGATTTAGGCAGCAGTGGATTTTGTGACGATAAATTTCAGTAATTATACTTTTAACGGCGATTTTATTTTTTTATTGGATTGTATTTAAGGATGGGCTTTTCATCAGCCCGTCAGTTTAAAATCAAGATAGAAAGTAAGGGAAAATAAGTTGGATCCGGAATATATTGAAAAAACAGATTATGAAATAGCAAAGGTTATTGCCTGTGAATACGAAAGACAGAAAAATACCTTAGAATTAATTGCATCGGAAAATATTGTCAGCCGGGCGGTTATGGCTGCGCAAGGAAGTGTTCTGACAAATAAATATGCCGAAGGTTATCCCGACAAGCGTTATTATGGAGGATGTGAAAACGTTGATATTGCTGAAAAGCTGGCTGTTGAAAGAGTAAAGAAACTATTCGGGGCATCATATGCAAACGTACAGCCCCACTCAGGTTCGCAGGCTAATATGGCAGTATATTTTGCTTTGCTTAAACCCGGAGATAGGATACTTGGAATGAACCTTTCCCACGGTGGCCATCTTACTCACGGAAGTCCGGCAAGCTTTTCAGGCAGGTTATTTAATTTCGTTCATTATGGAGTGGGCCGCGATACTGGTATTATAGATTATGATGAAATTGATCAATTAGCAAAAAAACACAGGCCAAAAATGATAGTGGCAGGTGCAAGCGCATATCCGAGAATACTTGATTTTAAAGCATTTGCTGAGATTTCGGAATCAGTAGGTGCTTATCTGATGGTTGATATGGCTCATATAGCCGGGCTTGTTGCAGCAGGTGAACATCCTTCTCCTGTGCCGTTTGCAGATATTATTACTGCAACCACTCACAAGACATTGAGAGGTCCCAGGGGAGGTCTGATACTTGCCAGGGAACAATTCGGGGAAAAGCTTAACAAGGAAATTTTTCCCGGAATACAGGGCGGACCACTTATGCATGTTATAGCTGCAAAGGCAGTATGTTTTAAGGAAGCTCTCAGTGAATCATTCAGATACTATCAGTCCTGTGTTATCAAAAATGCAAAAACAATGGCCGGAATATTAATGGAGGGAGGCATCAATCTTGTTTCAGGCGGAACCGATAATCACATGATGCTTGTTGATTTGAGAAACCTGAATGTTACAGGAAAAGAGGCCGAGAATGTATTGGGGCGGGCCGGAATAACTGTGAATAAAAATTCCATACCTTTTGACACATTAAGCCCATTTATTACAAGCGGAATCCGTATCGGAACACCTTCTCTGACTACAAGAGGAATGAAAGAAGCCCAAATGGAAACAATAGCAAAGCTTATAGTTGATCTTCTTAAAAATACCAAGGATGAATCACTTATAAAACGAACGGGAGAAAAAGTACAAAAGCTTTGCGAAGAGTTTCCGATATATAATAACTAACCTCCATGCCCGGGGCAGGCACAACGAAGCATGAGAATACAGGAGCCAGGAGTCAGGAGACAGAATAACCATGCTGTTGTTTTTCTTCTGTATTCTGTATTCTGACTCCTGTATTCTCATATAAACTGATTGCAAGAAGATTCTTGCTTTAGGAAAGGGGATGATCAGGAAATATGCCGGATAAGAGCAGCCGCCCTGCGTGGGATACATATTTTATGGATATTACAACCCTTGTTGCCAAAAGATCAACATGCCTAAGACGATCAGTGGGCGCTTTAATAGTTAAAGACAAGAGGATACTTTCTACAGGATACAACGGGGCGCCATCAGGATTAAAGCATTGTCTTGAAATCGGCTGCCTTCGTGAGAAAATGAAGATTGCATCCGGAGAAAGACATGAACTTTGCAGGGGAATTCATGCCGAACAGAATGCTATTATCCAGGCTGCCTTTCACGGTGTTTCCATAAGAGATGCAGTCCTTTACTGTACAAATCTTCCCTGTTCAATATGTGCAAAAATGATTATAAATGCAGGTATAATAAAAATATATTATCTCGATGGTTATGCAGACGCTATGTCGTCGGAAATGTTGGAGGAGGCAGGTATTGAAGTAATCAAGCTGGAAACTATCTGACCGGGAGGTTTTTATGAAATGTCCTTTTTGCGCCGGGCTTGACAACAAGGTTATTGACTCCAGATTGAACAAGGATGGAAACGTGATTCGCAGACGCAGGGAATGCATAGGTTGCGGCAGACGTTTCACCACATATGAGCAGATTGAAGAGCTTCCCGTTGTGATAATAAAAAAAGACGGGCGCAGGGAGATATTCTCAAAAGACAAAGTACGTACCGGCATTCTGAAAGCATGCGAAAAACGCAACATAAGTATAAATGTTATAGAAGATTTTCTTGATGAGCTTGAACGCGACCTTAAAGAAACCGGAGAAAAAGAGATACCCGCTAACATAGTCGGCGAAAAGATTATGAAAAAGCTTCATGAAATTGATGATGTGGCTTATGTCAGGTTTGCATCAGTTTACAGGGAGTTTAAGGATATTAACGATTTTATCTGGGAATTAAAGAAACTGCTGAGCAAACAATAGAGTTTTATATGGATGACTTATTTTATATGAAAATGGCCATAGACCTTGCTGAAAAAGGTCGTGGATTTACTTCCCCAAACCCTATGGTGGGTGCGGTTGTTGTGAAAGACGGTAAAGTTGCCGGAAAAGGTTATCACGAAGCTTACGGGAAAGCTCATGCAGAAGTAAATGCTATTGATGATGCGAAAAAAGACTCATTTGGAGCTACTCTTTATGTCACGCTTGAGCCATGCAATCATTTCGGCAAAACACCTCCATGTACAAAAAAAATTATTGAATCAGGCATAAAAAGGGTTGTGGCGGCGATCAGGGATCCTAATCCGGATGTTAAGGGAAATGGGTCGGAATATTTAAAAAACAATGGAATAGATGTAATATTTGGAGTCTGTGGAAAAGAAGCAGAAAAACAAAATGAGATTTTTATTAAATATACCAAGACAAAGCGGCCTTTTGTTATGGTAAAATGCGCTTCAACTTTAGATGGTAACATCGCCACTAAAACCGGAGACTCAAAATGGGTTACCGGTGAAGAATCAAGACAATTTGTTCACAGATTAAGACATTATTCCGATGCTATCATGGTCGGTATAGATACTGTAAAAAGGGATAACCCTGAACTGACAACACGTATTGATGGTATGAACGGTCTTAGCCCGGTGAGGGTAATTCTTGATTCGAGGCTTTCAATTTCCGAAGATGCGCTTGTTTTAAATAAAAATTCTGATTCTGATACGATTATGGTTATGAGCAATCATGCGCCCGATAAAGCTGTTCTGCAAAAAAAAAACAGACTTGAAGAAAAAGGGATTAAGATAATTGAGTCTCCTGCTGAAAATAACCTGATAAATCTTGATATACTTATGGACACATTGGGTTTGATGGGTATTACAAGCCTTCTCATAGAAGGAGGAAGCCGGGTAATTGCATCTGCATTTTCGCAAAAGATAGTTGATAAAATATTCTTTTTCTATGCCCCCAAAATTCTTGGTGGTGATGGAGTAAGTATTTGCAGGGGGCCAGGACCGGCTCTTATGCGTGACTGTCTTCCGGTTAAAGAGGTTGGTATTCAAAAATTCGGAGATGATATTTTAATAGAGGGATATATCTGACATGTTTACAGGTATAATCGAAAGTCTTGGTACTATTTCCTCGATTCGTTCATCAGGCAGGATAGGAAAGCGTCTTGCCGTAGAAACGGATATCAACCTTGATGGAACTGAAATAGGAGACAGTATTGCAGTTAACGGAGCATGCCTTACTGTTGTTGAAATTGAGAGAAAGCGTTTTGATGTTGATGTTTCTCCTGAAACCCTTGATAAAACCATTCTGGGAAATGCTAAAACGGGAGACAGGGCAAATATTGAGCGCGCCTTGCGTCTTTCTGATCGGCTGGATGGTCATCTTGTTTCGGGACATATTGACGGTATCGGTAAAATCAGCCGCAAAAAATTGACAGGCAACGCATTGATAATTACATTTGAGGTGCCTGTTTCTGTTTCCCGGTACATAATAAAAAAAGGTTCTGTTGCGGTGGATGGTGTTAGCCTTACGGTAAACAACTGCGATGAAGGCTGGTTTGAAGTAAGCATTATACCTCATACGGCGAAACTTACTACAATGGGTTTAAAAGTGGAAAACGATCCTGTTAATATAGAAACGGATATGATAGGAAAATATATAGAACGTTTTGTCGGTTCACAAACAGGCGCCGGTGGTAAAAAAGATATAAAGTCGTCTATAGATATGGCCTTTTTGTCAAAAACCGGATTTATATGATGGATTTATAATAAAAGTTCAACCCGGAGTCTTTAATTGAAGGCAAGGGTTTTTCTTTCATAACTCAAGTAATACAAAAAATTATTAGGAGATAGATATTTAACAATGCCAATGATTTCAATTGAAGAAGCTATAAAAGATATACGTGAAGGGCGTATGGTTATCCTGGCTGATGATGAAGAACGCGAGAATGAGGGCGACCTCACCATGGCAGCTGAAAAAGTAACGCCTGAAGCTATCAATTTTATGGCAAAATACGGAAGAGGGCTTATATGCCTTTCCATGACAGGGGAAAAGATAGATTCCCTCTATCTTCCGCCGATGGTGGAAAACAATACATCTATGTATCAAACGGGATTTACGGTTTCTATTGAGGCAAGGTGCGGTGTTACAACCGGAATTTCCGCAGCAGACCGCGCAACAACCATCCTCACAGCCATAGCCGACGATGCCCGTCCTAATGATTTGGTAAGGCCGGGACATATTTTCCCTTTA
>NZ_JBAMMY010000305.1:0-10413 GCF_051233685.1 Desulfobacterium sp. N47 | reverse complement strand
ATTCCCGATAAAAATCACTGCTAAAATGGCAGGTGTTACAAGAAACTTGATTATGATGGTTTTTGTTTTTCGATTGTGATCAGGCCCCTTTGAGGGGCCAGCAATCGTAAAGCCTCCGGCTTTGCCGGAGGATGTTTACTTTTGCCGGCCGTTCAATTGGTGGAGGAGCCATTTGTGCTCTTTCCGAACAACGTAATCCGGCTGCTATGATTCTGATGTCAACATTCACCAGTCTCAGAGCCTTTGCTTTAAAATATTTTGTTCCCGGTTTTTTGATGCGTGATAAATTTGACAACCATAAAGCGATAAAATCTTACGCCGGGCCAGTGCTTGTAATTCATGGAAAGCATGATGAAGTGATTACTTATGAGCACGGAATTGCCCTTTCAAAGGCTGCAAAAAACAGTACTATGATTGCCTATGATTCAGGCCATAATGAGTTTCCGCCCGATCCTTTGTTGTTTTGGAAGGATATTAAAATATTTCTTGCGAAATCAGGTGTGATCTGAATTTGAAAACAGTTAATTATGATAATTTGACATTAATCTATGAGTATCTTATATTTTTAAACCTGAAAAATATGTTAGTGATAAATAATGCGTTGAGTTGATATTTGGATATTATATGTTTTTTATTCTATTAGAATATTGAGAGGATGAATTATGAAAGTACTTGTAAGTGATAATCTGGACCCGGTAGGAATACAGATGTTTCAGAATGCAGATGGTATTGAAGTTGATTTTAAACCCGGCTTGTCTCCCGAAGAGCTTAAAAAAATTATTGGTAATTATGATGCTCTTGCCATAAGGAGCGCCACAAAAGTTACTGCCGATCTTTTAAGCACTGCAAAAAACCTGAAGGTTGTTGGCCGTGCAGGAATTGGCCTTGATAATGTTGATATCCCGGCTGCTACAAAACACGGCGTGATTGTTATGAACACCCCGGGTGGAAATGTTATTACAACCGCAGAACACGCTGTTGCAATGATGATGTCAATGACAAGAAACATACCCTGGGGAACGGCTTCTCTTAAGGCTGGAAAATGGGAAAAGAAAAATCTTGAAGGCCGCGAGCTGTACAATAAAATTCTTGGCATAATAGGTTTTGGAAAAATAGGTTCCATCGTTGCCGATCGTGCACGCGGTCTTAAAATGCAGGTTGTCATATATGATCCTTTTGTTACTCCGGAGCAAATTGAAAAAGCCGGATATACAAGCATTACTCTTGATGAATTATATGCAAAAGCTGATTATATCACAGTTCATGTTCCCAAGCTTAAAGACACCTTGAATCTGCTTAACAAAGATGCATTTGATAAGATGAAAAACGGTGTGATGATAATTAACTGTGCCAGGGGCGGAATTGTTAATGAAAGCGACCTATACAATGCCATCAAATCAGGTAAGGTTGCAGGAGCAGCACTGGATGTTTTTGAGAAAGAACCTCCCGGAGCTTCTCCTCTGTTTGAGCTGGACAGGGTTATATGTACGCCGCATCTTGGCGCTTCCACGCAGGAAGCCCAGGTGAATGTGGCCACTGCTGTTGCCGGTCAGATAATTGACTACTTAAAAAACGGGACTATTGCGAATGCAGTTAATGTACCTTCCGTTACAGGAGAGCTATTGAAAAAGATCGGACCGTTTTTATCACTTGCCGATAAGATGGGGAGCCTGATTACCCAACTTTCAAAAGGACCTTTTAAGGAAATTGTCATCGAATATACAGGTAATTTTGATGGTCTTGACATGTCTCCTGTTTCAACGGCCGTTTTAAGAGGCCTGCTTGTACCTGTGGTAAAAGATGATGTTAATTTTGTTAACGCAAATTATATTGCAAAGGAAAGAGGTATAAAAGTTACGGAAACCGTAGCAGCTGAATCGGAAGATTTTATAAATCTTATTACCGTTAAAGGTATTACTTCAGATAATACTTTTTTAGTTGCAGGCACTATTTTCGGCAAAAAAGATCCCAGGATTGTAAGAATAAATAATTTCAGGCTTGAGATGCACCCGAGCGGACATCTTGCTCTTGTTCATAATCTCGACAAACCTGGTGCAATCGGAAGCATTGGGACAGTTCTCGGCAGGAATAGCATTAATATAGGAAGAATGCAGGTGGGGCAGGAAGAGGAAGGGGAAAGAAATATTATATTGCTTAAAACAGATTTGCCGATCCCCGAACCTGTGCTTGAAGAATTAAAAGCATTACCTCTGGTTAAAACAGTTACGCTGCTTGAACTATAGTATTAAGGAGAATAGCTATGCCGGAAGAAAAAAAAGATTTTACAGTAAAAGACCGGAGATTTTTTTCTCAGGATAATATTGACAATGATAAAGAAGACAAAAAGGATGATGAGCCATTAAAAAAAGAAACAAAAGCTGCTGAACCTTCTATTGAAAAGCAGGCTAAAGATGCTCGGACGTGTTTACCTGAAATTAATTTTCCGACCTTTATTATGTCCCTGAATGCATCCGCGCTTATGAATCTTGGACTTTTTGAAAATCCTGCTACCGGGGAAAAAGAAGTAAACCTGGACCTTGCAAAGCAGACTATAGATATCTTGAGTATGCTTGAAGAAAAAACCAGAGGTAATTTAACAAAAGATGAAGAAGGCATGCTAAGAAGTATACTTTATGATCTGAGAATAATCTATGTAAAAGAAAAGAAGTGATATTAAGGAAACTCTTGGTTCAATTGGTAAAAAAGTCAGACAACATCCGATATCAAAGGAGGCACTATGTGGCTTAATAAAATTGTTGCAATTAAACGGCAGAAATCAGTTTTTATAGTTTTATTCCTCGTTGCAGTTTTTCTTGGAATTTCATGTTTCAATTCCGTTTCAGACGGCAAAACAAAACAAAATGAAGACAAAAAAAACATTGAAAATGTGCCCGTTTCCAACAAAGAAACAAATCCGCCTGCAACCCGAATGGTTCCTGAAAGCTTCAGCGCACTTGCCGAAATGGCAAGCCCGGCAGTTGTAAATATACAGACCGTAAGAACTGCGAAAACGAAAAACATGTTCCGGCAGTTTCGCGGCGGGCCCCCTAACAGTGGACCTTTTAACGATGACGATCAAATGAACGATTTTTTCAATAAATTCTTTAATCCGGATCAGCAGAAAGAATTTAAACAGCGCAGCCTTGGCTCAGGCTTTATAATTGATAAAGAAGGATATATTGTTACAAACAATCATGTTGTTGAAGGTTCTGATAAAATAAAGGTTATATTAAAAAACGAGAAAGAATATAATGCAGTAATCATCGGACGTGATCCAAATACCGATCTTGCCCTTATTAAAATTAAAGATGAAAACAACCTTCCCGTTTTAAAACTTGGCGATTCCGATGCATTAAAAGTCGGCCAGTGGGTGGTTGCGATAGGAAGTCCGTTTGGTTTGGAACATACTGTGACTGCTGGAATAGTCAGCGCAAAAGGTCGAGTAATTGGTTCCGGCCCTTATGATGATTATATCCAGACCGATGCTTCCATCAATCCTGGCAACAGTGGTGGCCCCCTGTTAAATATGAATGGTGAGGTGATAGGTATAAATACAATAATAATTGCCGGCGGACAGGGAATCGGATTTGCAATTCCTGTAAACCTTGCCAGGGGAATAATTGATCAGTTAAAACAACATGGTGATGTAACCAGAGGGTGGCTTGGCATTACTATCCAGGATTTGCCTTCTGATCTGTCTGAATATTTTGGTATTAAGGGTGGGAAAGGCGTTCTTGTTTCCGATATCATTCCGGGAGATCCTGCCGATAAAGCAGGAATAAAGGCTAAAGACATTATTACCGAGATTAACGGACAAAAAATCGACTCAAGCAGAACTCTTCTCAAAATTATTGCAGGAATGGGTGTGGGCAAAAATGTAAAAATTAAAATTTTGCGAGATGGCAAGGAAAAGATGTTCAATGTGGAAATAGCTAAAAGAATGGATGAGAAAATAGCCTCAAACAGGAATTCTACAAAGAATGAGGCTGATGAAATAGGAATCCGTGTTGCCAATCTTTCTCCCGAAATGGCGCGTCGTTATGATATTTCCGAAAAAGAAGGCGTTATTGTTGTTGCGGTTGATTCCGAAGGAAAAGCTGCTGAAGCCGGGATAGTCCCTGGAGATATTATTAAAGAGATAAATCACCAACCTGTGAAATCTGTAAGAGAATATGCCGAATTATTAAAGAAAATTCAAAAGAACAAACCTTTCAATATGTTCTTATGGAGAGATAAAGTCGGTTATATCTTAGTAAAAATTGAAACCAAGTAATCAGTATCAGGTTTAATTTTCAGTTAACAGAAAACCACAACAAAATAAAATATTATCAAAGCGTGACGGCGGGTATGGAAAGACCCTTATCCGCCGGATAATATTTTCTTTATTTCTTCTCATTACAAGTGTTTTTATATCATAGCAGGCTGTATTAAATGAAAATACTCTCTCCGGCTAAAATCAATCTGTTCTTACATGTTGCGGGGAAAAGATCCGATGGTTATCATGAAATTGTATCGTTAATGTGTTGCGTGAGTTTATATGATATATTGCATATTGACTTTGGCAATGCTGCTACTTCTCTTACGTGTACTGATCCTGAAATTCCATGCAATGAAAAAAATCATGCAGTAAAAGCGTCCAACCTTTTTTTGAAGAAATTTAAAAAAAATATTGGAGTTAAAATACATTTAGAAAAAAATATTCCGTCGGGTGCGGGGCTTGGAGGGGGAAGCAGCAATGCGGCATCTGTATTATCCGCTTTAAACAGCTATTTTGGCTATCCATTTACTTTGGAAGAACTCATGGCAACAGGACTTGAGATTGGTGCGGATGTTCCATTTTTTTTATTTAACAAACCTGCCTTGGCCACCGGAATAGGTGAAAAACTTGAAAATTATGCTTTAGAATTACCCTATAAAATCCTGATTGTTTATCCCGGATTTAGTGTTTTAACTGCGGATATTTATAAAAATCTTAATTTAAGATTGACAAATTGCAAAAAAAAACTTAAGAGCTTATCCCTTAAACAGGGATTTGATGCACAGCTTCTTTGCAATGATCTTGAGCATGTTACTGCTTCGATGTATCCTGAAATAAATAAAGTCAAAAAGGCTATTTTAGAGCAAAAAGCATCAGGCGTTCTTATGTCGGGAAGCGGATCTTCGGTATTCGGCCTTTTTACTGATGGTGATAGTGCAGAAAAAGCTGGGATGGTTCTTTCACTAAATAGAGGATGGCGGGTTTTCGTTGTAGATTTATTAAATTAAAAAAGCCTTTGGAAAACCCTTTGAACTGCCATCATTTTGTAAGTGAATTTATATATTGTTTATGGGGTGTCGTCAAGCGGTAAGACACAGGACTTTGGTTCCTGCATTCGGAGGTTCGAATCCTCCCACCCCAGCCACTATTTTTATCGTTAATACTGATAATGAGTTCATAAAAAGCGATAATTTTTTTCATTGCGAAGGTACTATTAATGAAACGTTGGAATGAATAATGAATGATTATGTAATCTTTTCCGGCAACTCAAGCCTCGATTTGTCTAATAAAATATGTAATTATCTTAATGTCCCTTTAGGTGATGCCAAAGTTAAAACATTTAGTGACGGTGAGATACAGATCGAAATAAATGAAAATGTTAGGTCAAAAGACGCTTTTGTAATTCAATCAACTTGTGCTCCTGTTAATGATAATCTAATTGAATTGCTTCTGATGATTGATGCTCTGAAACGTTCTTCAGCAAGGAGAATAACAGCTGTAATACCTTATTATGGCTATGCAAGACAGGATAAAAAAGTAGCACCCCGGGTACCTATAAGTGCTAAATTGGTCGCTGATCTGCTTACTGTTGCAGGAACCAACAGGGTTATTACGATGGATCTGCATGCAGGACAGATTCAGGGTTTTTTTAATATCCCTGTGGATAATTTGTTTGCAGCTCCCGTGATTATAGATTATATCAAGAATAACTTTGAAAATAATATTGTAATTGTTTCTCCGGATGCGGGTGGAGCTGAAAGGGCAAGAGCTTATGCAAAGCGCCTTAATTGCGACCTGGCTGTGATAGATAAACGCAGGGAAGTTCCGAATAAAGTTAAAGATATGTCAGTAATAGGTGATGTAAGAGAAAAGATCGCCATAATTATTGATGATATGGTTGATACTGCCGGCACTCTTACTGAAGCTGCAATTGCCATTATTAAGAGCGGAGCAAAAGAAATTCATGCCTGTAGCTCGCATCCTGTTTTGTCAGGCTTGGCAATTTCACGTATTATTAATTCACCCTTAAAGAGCCTTGTAGTAACAGATACAATACCTTTAAAGGCAGAAGCATTGGAATGCGGTAAAATAAAAGTGTTATCTTCTTATAAGCTTGTTGGTGAGGCTATAATACGAAGTTATACAGGAGATTCGGTTACATCTCTGTTTGTATAAAAAATAAGAGTTTCAGAGTAAATAAAACACAAAGATAATCTTCTATTTCCTGTTGATGCTCTTACGTTTTATCTGAGCACTCTTTGGCTAACAAATCTGAAAAATCATATAAATCTTTGAAACTAAAAGCTCCAGATGCAGCATATCTTAAGCATATGGATTTTTTATTTTTGGGCATGGTTGATTTTTTCAATATGAATCCATGATCACTAAGGAGGAAAATCTATTGGAATTATTAAAAATTAAAGCAAAGTTAAGAGAATCAGCCGGCAATGGCCCGGCAAGAGTATTAAGACGTATGGGAGAAATACCGGCTGTTATATATGGCCCTGGAAAAGATACGAATTTGCTATCTATTACAATCAAGGATCTTGAAGATATCCTGAAAAAAGCAAAGGTTGGACAGGCAATATTAAACATTGAAATACAAAACGGTGCATTACATACAAGAACGGCAATGATTAAGGAATTGCAGATTCATCCTGTATCCAGAGAATTGCTGCATGTTGATTTTTATGAAATTTCAATGGATAGAAAAATCAAGGTCAAAATTCCGGTTGTTACCAAGGGTATTGCAAAGGGTATTGATTTTGGCGGAATGCTTCAGATTATCAAGAGGGAAATAGAAATATTATGTTTACCTGTGGGAATACCGGAATCAATTGAAATTGATATTACCGATCTCAATATTGGTGATTCTATACATGTTAATGATTTAGTTCTTCCGCAAGGTGTTGAGATTCCTGATGATGTAAATTATACTATAGTTACGGTTCTTACGACCAAGTCTGAAGAAAAAGCTGTAGGAGAAGAGGGGGAAGACGCAACAGTAGAAGCACCTGCCAAGCAAGAAACTAAATCAGCCGCAAAAGAATAATAGATTAGCTATTAAACAAATTGCTTATGTCAGAAAAAAGAGTTCGGCTTATTGCCGGTTTGGGTAATCCCGGCAGTGCTTATGCAAAAACCCGCCATAATGCCGGATTTATGGTAATTGATGAATTAGCTGATGCCTTTTCAATTCCGGTTGAGAAAAATAAATATGAGACAATATATGGGCGGGGATTGATAAAAGGGATTGATGTAATACTGGCAAAACCGGTTGCTTTTATGAACAGAAGTGGGCCTCCGATTTATTCGCTTTCAAATTATTATAAAATATTACAGAAGGATATATTGATCATACATGATGATGTTGATCTTGCTTTTGGAAGAATAAAAATAAATCCAAAAGGAGGATCCGGAGGCCATAAGGGCATAAAATCTTTAATAGATACCTTTGGAAATAATAATATCTCCAGAATTCGCATAGGAATAGGACGTTCTGAATCCGGGATAAGTGTTGCCGACTATGTTCTCGGCAAATTTAATATTAAAGAAAATAATGAATTAAATCTAATAAATAAAGCTGCACGGGATGCCGCTGTTACAATTATCTATAGCGGCATAACAGAAGCAATGAATATATTTAATGAAAATAAAAATATTTTAGAACACTCCTGAGTTTTTAAGCCGGCCCTTTTAATGAACTTATAAGTTCCTTCATATCATCCGGAAGAGGTGCTTCAAATTCCATTGTTTTATTTGTAACAGGATGCATAAATCCAATTTTCCATGCATGAAGCATCTGTCTCTTTATCTGTTTATAAAAATCCTGTGTGTTTTTTAAGTCAACAGACAGTTTCGGTCTGTTGCCATAAACCTGATCGCCTATAACAGGATGTTTGATTGCCGCACAATGAACCCGTATCTGATGGGTACGCCCGGTTTTAAGATCTATTTCCCAAAGTGAGACCGATTTATAACGCTCAATAACTTTCCATAAAGTTTCCGCTGTTTTAGGCTTGCGGGTTAAAACGGACATTTTTTTTCTGTTTGAAGGATGTCTGCCGATAGGAAGTGTTATTGATCCTGAATCATGTTCCGGGTTTCCCCATACAAGGGCAAGATATTTTTTTCTGATCCTTCTTTCCTTAAACTGTAAGCAAAGATTTGTATGGGAAATATCATTTTTTGCGACAACAAGGGCTCCTGAGGTATCTTTATCAAGCCTGTGGACAATGCCTGGCCTTATTTCACCCCCTATTCCGGTTAAATCCGGGCAATGAAATAATAAAGCATTTACCAGTGTCCCCGAATAATGACCTGGCGCTGGGTGAGCAACAATTCCTGGGGGCTTGTTTATTACTATTATATCGGAATCTTCATAAAGAATATTTAATTCTATAGGTTCGGGGAGAAATGAAACCGGTTCAGGATCAGGAATTGTTCCGGTAATTTTATCCCCGAACTTTACTTTGTAGCCTTGTTTTTTTATTTGATTGCAAACTGTTATTTTTCCTTTATTTATAAGAGAAGCAGCAATTGATCGTGAACATAAAGGAATATAAGATGATACAACTATATCTAGCCGTATTCCGGAAACGGATTCATCCGCATAGAAGGTAAACTCCTTTGAAGAAATGTGGTTGATACAGATTGCAGATGAGGGTTGGATACAGTTAGTTGCTTTCAATTCAGGAAACCGCCGGCAGTTGCCGGCGGTATTTTTCTTCAGGTTATGGATCAAATAAATCTCTTTTACCGGGAACATATTTATTGTTCCGCTTTATGATCTGGAAATTAATCCTTGGGATTTTCTTTAGAAATAAATAATGATTCTATTTCGGAAAATATCTTGTCCTCACTAGTATTTCTCGCGGTTGAAAGCTCTTTTACCAGAAGAGTTTGAGCGGTATCGAAAAGCTTTCGTTCTCCAAAAGAAAGATCTTTTGTTAATTTCAAAAGGTAAAGATCCCTGAAAACCTCTGCCACATCATAAAGTGACCCTGTTTTGATTTTATCCATATAATCTCTATATCTACGATTCCATGTTTGTGTATCAATAGGAGTTTCTTTCTTGCTTTTCATGAAATCATAAATTTTGGGAACTTCCCCTTCACTTATTACGTCCCTTAATCCAACAGAATCAACATTCCACGTAGGGATCATGATAACCATTCCATTTTCAAGAACTTTTATGATATAAAAATCATGTTTTTCACCGTTTACTATCTTATTTTCAATAGCTTCTATCCGCCCGACTCCATGTGCCGGGTATACAGCAAGATCACCTACATGGAATTCACGCACTTCTTTTCTTATGAATCGTACACCAGCTCGCCCACCGTTTATTTTTGCGTTCGTATCGGTTACCGCCGATACTGCGTTAAAAGACCTTCGCATGATAACTAACCTCTTTTGTCCGATTTTTGTATTGTCAACAATTAAATGCAGAAAACTCAGATAAAGGATAATATATAATAAGTTGATATCAGCAAAAAAATTCTGCATACCCTTTGTTTTCACCTTTTTTATGTAAACAAAATGACCTACCTATACCCTTATAAAGACTATAGCATATTTATTAAAATCAGGCAAGTAAATTACATTCAGTGGCTAAGACACCGAAAATACATTTGATTCAGATACAGATAAAGATACAGATGAATATAAAACTATAGCGATATGCATGGTATCTATTGCTGATGAACTTGTATTTATTCGGATATATGCCATTGTTTTCCATTTCTGTGCTTATGATAGACACCATAAACATATGCAGCGGGTCTGAACCGGATCATCGCGTTATTTGCCCCCTTTCTTGCTTTATCAGGCAATCCACCTCGTCGTCATAGCTATGTTTCAATGTGTTATCTTAATAAGTCAGTTGCTCACATATACCTGTGAGTGGTTATACAAATTTTTCTTGACAATTCCTATGAAATTGATAGGAATATATCCTGATTATAATTTAGACATAATTTGTTAATAATTTAGAGGAAATAACATGGCACAGACTATAGTGGACCCCATGTCAAGACTGATTTTCATAAAAATTAAGCTACCAAAGGTCTCTGATATTTTCTCCGGGTTTAAGTTCTTTTTTCTTACAAAGTCCTTTTCAAAAGGTCCGCTATTGCCGGATAAATGAAAAATGT
>NZ_JBAMMY010000302.1:0-1199 GCF_051233685.1 Desulfobacterium sp. N47 | reverse complement strand
TGCGCTGAGAAAAGATGGTTACGTCTCCACTGCCCTGAACGATTGGCTGAAGTAATTAAAGGAGTCAAATTTGTGAATGGAATTGAAAAAAAATGGATCGCCGCCTAATTATTCCATACACAACTCTTGACTATAACTCTGTGCTTACCCTTGGTGGTAAGTTCGCCAAGAGCTTCACGTTCGTCTTTGGTCAGTGTTACGATATATTTTTTCATATTCAATCCTCCTTGGTTGATTATGAAATAATATTATCATACTATTTACGACATTGCAAGCATTACGAGACAATAGTGTTTTGGGCAACTTTTTCATAGGAATACTTCCTTGGAATACTTCCTTTTCTTTTTTGGGATGACGAACCGGCGGAGTTCACCGGCGCAGCGATTAGCGGAATCCGGTGCAACGACGAGGTTCGGACCATGCAATTATTGCTTATGAATGATTTCTTTTAAATCCACATCAAGTGATTCCCAAAGATGAGGATGGCTTTCTACTAACCGGGCAATATCACCGAGATCTTTGAGCTTTTTGCTTTGCCTTCTTTCCGCGTCTCGCCAAGCTTTGATTTTTCCCCGCAAGGTATCTTCCAAAGACGCTACGCGCATCAAAATTCCATGTATGTCTGCTGGAACAGACCGACTTGGGAAGTCTTTATAGAAATCTTCCGTGCTCAATTGGATGCTCACCTTAGAGTGACCGCGAAAATTAATAGACCATTGAAAGCGTTCCGATTTAAAGCCGGTTTCCTCAAGACATTTTGTCGCAAGTTCCACAGATTCCGCAGCGACCACAAAATCAACGTCTTGGGTGACCATGGGTTCATCAGCCCAATGATTCACCGCTACTCCTCCGATTGCGCACCATGCAAGGTCTGCCCGTTCCAGGCAATCAACCATGCGCATAACATCGTCAGTACCACCTGCCGTCTGCCAGTCATAAAATCTCTTTGGGGTCATGTTGTAATCCTTAAATGTGTCTTCTTCGTGCCGAACCGGCGGAAATAACCTGCGCCGCCACCGTTTGGGCATAAAGTCCGTAAGTTATCGGGGGAATTTAGGTGACGTCCTTAACTTTTTAACTTCCTGCTCTGGCTTGTCAACTATGCTTTATGATTTGGGTGTGCGACAAATTTATGGGTAACGATTTCAGATTGCGGCCCGATGTTCCCAAAAATCTTCCCAACGGTTGCTTAGAATACT
>NZ_JBAMMY010000301.1:0-1518 GCF_051233685.1 Desulfobacterium sp. N47 | reverse complement strand
TCGTAACATGAAAGAACACCCGTGATTTGCTCTTTATATCGTTCGGTAATCAACATACTAAACCTCCATGCTAAAAATGTTACACTCATTTTAGCATGGTTTAACTAAAAATTCTTGGTTCCGGCTTGTCCGGGTTAGGTAGTATAGAATGCATATGCTGGAACGATGTCATGTCCGGTAAACATGGTACAAAGCCGCTTAAAAGGAATAGGTTTTCCAGAGGATAGAGTTGTGATTCATCAGGGCTTTATCGAAAAAATACTGTTAACTGATCATAGACTTCCCTCAAAAGTCAGTTTCGCTTATCTATATTTTGATTTCTATGAACCTATAAAGCTCACTTTACAATTTCTCAATGATGTTATGTCAATCGGAGCAGTCTTAATTGTTGATGATTACGACTTCTTTTCAACCGGAGCTAAGATGGCAGTTGATGAATGGTTAGAAGAATCCAACTTGCACAATACGCGATATGAATGCTTTATTCCAAATAATCGATATGGCTATTTTGCGGTGATTACTAAAAAAGGTTAATTATTTATTATGCCAAAAGACTTATCTGATTTTCAAACCGACAAAAAGTCATATTACACTTTTTCTGTTGTCACTCCTTCATATAACCATGGTAAATTTATTGCTGAAACCATAGAGTCTGTTTTGTCACAGGAGGGTGATTTCGGTATTGACTATATTATCATGGATGGTGGATCGAATGATGAAACTATATCTATAATAAAGAAATATGAAGATTTAATGAACAATAGAAAATGGAAGACTCGATGTAATTTTATAAAATATAGGTGGGTAACAAATAAAGATAAAGGGCAAGCTGACGCTATCAACAAAGGTTTTGAAATAGCTGTTGGAGATATATACAGCTTTTTGAATTCCGATGACATATATGAGCCTTGTGCTTTTAAAACAATTTCGGAAAAGTTTAAAAGTTTACAAAATATAGATATCATATATGGTAATGCATTTTATATCAACGAAATATCCGATATCCAAGGCATGTATCCATCTGAAGATATTAATCGCTTCAATATTTTCAGTTGTTGTTTTATATGTCAGCCGGCGCTTTTTATGAAAAAAGATGTATATCAACATGTAGGGAGGTTTAATATTAATATTAACAATTCATTCGATTATGAATATTGGTTGAGAATAGCTGCAACAAAGAAATTTAGATTTGAATATATCAGACCCATATTAGCTGCTTCTAGAATGCATAAAAAAAACAAAACAAGCTTAAATAGAAAAGAAATATATTTAGAGTATTTTGCATTGATGAAAATATATAATCAAAAAAATGATGGGAAAATGAGAATCGGATTTGTTTATGATACATCACGTTTCATAAAAGCTATTTCATATATATTTGAGGTAATTTCAAAAGTCTCGCATTGATCCGATTATTTTTATAAAAAGCAGTTGAAATACCAAATAACATATTGATTTAATAAAGAGAATGCTCTATTATCTTCTTAAATTCACCAATTCAAGAAAGGATGATAATAT
>NZ_JBAMMY010000299.1:0-19269 GCF_051233685.1 Desulfobacterium sp. N47 | reverse complement strand
GGTATTGTCAAAAACTCGGCATTTATTGCCTTTTGTGGTTCTCCAATGAAAATCGGAGCCCTTAAGTCCGCTCTATTGCCGGGATTTCAACTGTTGACCTGTTTAACAAGCCGCCTTTAATCGTTTTGAAATTAGCTCATGTGTCTGAAGATTAAATTCAGGTTTTGGATATGCTCCTCCGAATGCATAACTGTTGCAAAGTAAAGAGCCGACGCTAAGGCGCATATAGGAGCACAGATCTCTGGGGTATTTTGCAGCTTCTGCTGTTTCAAAGTATTTCATATATTTGCTTGAATCATTTTTGCCCATGAAAGCGCAACCGGCAACATATGGTTCTCCCCCGAAAAACTCCATATCAAAACCGGCAGGCAGCGAAATAGCGCTTTCAGTGCCTCCGGAAACTATCATCTTTCTTCCTTCATCTCTCGCTTTTCCTATCCTGTCATATATCTTATTTCGAAGCTCTTTAGCTTTGTTCCAGCACTTTAGAGGTTCTGTCTTATATTTTGTCATCATACGCTCCATGCTTTTTAAAAAAAATCATCCGAACTAAGTATCTCAAGAAAAGCCTCAACTCTTATTCTAAAAGGCCCTACCGGCATTATGACATCAGCTTCCAGGTTCAATATGGGAAATCCGGCTTCTTCCAGAGCCTTGGAAACGGCAACTTTGTCAAGCTCGTGAGGATCGCAGAATTTTTGCTGAATCTCTATAACTCCGGCTACATTCCATTCTTTCGCCAAATTAACAATATGAGCCGTTCTTTTGCGTACAGGAAAATCTTTGATAGGGCAGGGCGGGCTCATTAATATATCTATTTGCAATATCGGTAAGCGCATCTTCGCTTTGTTCGGTAGTATTCCAGAAATAACGGCTGCCGGTGCAGTGGTCATCAATCACAACGATTGCGTCAAGTTTTTCCACCATTTCAATAAATTTTACATCATCATGTTCACTGCCTATCAGCATCAGCCTGCTTCCCGGTGTTGTTTTTGCTATACGGCCGGGAAGTTCATTCTTTATGGTATCTTCCAGTATTTTGTTAAATTCTTCCATTTGCCGATATATTCATGTCGATTGTCATAAATTCTTTTAAAGTCATCTATCATTTTTTTTACCTCTGAAATCAAATTGCGGCAACAATACGCTTAACTCCTTCAGCCAATTTTTTCGTTTCTGTTAAGCAGGAAATCATGATATGCACATTATCTTCACAGTCATAAAAATAACCGGGGTGCACAAGAACTCTTTTACTACTTAAAAGGTGCAATACAAGCTTTTCTTCATCTTCCCGGTTTTTTATTTTGGGAAACAGATAATATCCTCCTTCAGGCCGGGTTACTGTTATATCAGGATGCTGCAAAAGCAATTGAACTGCAAGATCTATGTTTGTGCAAATCCTTTCCCGCATTTGTCTCACAAAATCCGTACCTTCTGAAAAAATGGAAGAAAGCATGGACTGAGTCATATAATTTGCTCCCAGATAAGTGTCGTTTAACAGATCGAGCCTTTTCTCAAAATCTTTTGAACCTGCGCCACTTGTTGCAATCCATCCAAGTTTTAAATCGGGAAGTCCGAACATCTTGGATATTCCGTTAAGATGAAAAACTGTGAGTTCGGGGTGCAGCGTTCCAAATGGAGCAACATATTCTGCTGCGCAGGAAAATTCTGAAAACACCTCGTCACATATTACCGGAAGGCCGAGCCTGTTAAGCACTGATATAGGGTTTTTTACAACCATTCCTGTGGGGTTATGAGGAGATACAATTATGATTGCCCGTGTTCGTGCGTCATATTCGGAAAGTATGCTGTTTTCTTTAATCAGCCATCCGTTATTTTCATCCATCTCATAAGGGCGTAATTCTATACGATAGATAGCTGCAAGATGCTCAAAAAGGGGGTAGCTTAATTTTGGAGCCAGTATATTATCCCCAGGGTCCGCAAGAAGGGCAAACAAAAGGCCGTAAGATTCACTTGTGCTTGCTGTGATAGTGATATTATCAGTTGAAATCTCAACAGAAGGTGTGCGGTTTTTATAATAATCGGATACGGCCAGGCGTGCGGAATAAAGCCCTTTCGGATCAGGGTCATATCTGCGTTTTGCTAAATATGATATAGCAGTCTTTTTTAAAATATCTGAAGGAAAGATCAGACCTTCATGAGTTGGATTGCTTCCTGTAAGATTTATAAAATCTATATACTTTTCAGCTTTCCTGTACTCCAGTTCAATAGCGTTTACAGCAAATTCATTATCGGAAAAATATCCTGGCATTTCAATCCTTCATACTCTAAAACTTGATATACTCCCTGCTCATACGGTTCGAATAAATTGAGATTGTAACTTTATTTCTAAGAAAAGCCATAAAATCCGGCCAAATGCTGTAATCTTGCTTTTTGTGTTATCTTTTATATGAGAGTTGCCGATATTAATTCTGGCAAATTATATATTATTTCGCAAGGTGTTTTTAACTTCCTTGACACTGAACAAAGTTTTTTTATATACTGCGCCAAATTATGCATCGCTTTATATTTATAGCATATCGGAATTTTATAACTGGTGTCTAATATGTATTATATGAAAATCAGTATTATATACGGATTATTCCAATGAAAAGAAGCATCTCGTTATTATTGATTGTATCTATTTTTTTGTTTTTGTTTCAATCTCCGATTACAGCAGAATCGGCTGATTTCAGAAAAACTAAAATTGCCGTTCTTGATTTTCAGCTTCAGGGTGAAGGTTTTGAAACTAAAGATATGGGCGTTATTGTAGCTGAATGGTTTATTACAGCACTTGTCAAGGCCGGACGTTTTGAAGTCATCGAAAGAGGATTATTAAAAAAACTACTGGATGAACAAAAGCTTTCCATGTCCGGTATTGTTGATGCAAGCACTGCAACGCAGATAGGAAAATTTCTTGGGGTTAAAACCATAATAAGCGGTTCGGTTATGAAACTGCAAAACGTAATTGAAATTAATGCAAGAATAATCGATGTGGAAACCGCTTCCATTATAGCTGCCGAAAATGTCAAAAGTTCAACAGCTGTAAGGCTTCAGGATCTGGTTGTTCAGATGTCCGAAAAAATAATAAAAAACTTCCCCTTGGAGGGCTATATTGTAAACAGAACCGGTTCCAGAGTCACAATAGACCTTGGCCGGATGGCAGGTGTTAAAGATGATATGGAGTTTTCCGTTTATAAAGAAGGTAAAGTAATCAAGCATCCCAAAACCGGTGCAGTAATTGATGTCCAGAGAATAGAAACAGGAAAAATAAAAATTATATCTATAAGGGATAAGGTTGCAGAAGCTGAAATACTGAAGGAAGAATCTCCGGGTTCTATTTCATACGGGCAGCTTGTAAGCAGCATATTGGGAAATCTCCAACCGGTACTGCAATCAGCGCCGTCTACGGATAGGGATTTGCAAAGAGCCCTCTCATCAGGAAGATCTTCAAACAGAGGTGACAGTCCAAATGATGTGATCAGTATGCTTAAATCTTCCAGCATGAGCGATAAAGAAAAAGGTGCCAAGATAGCAGCAAAACAATATAGAAATGATACGAGAATTCTTGACGTGGTCAATGAGGAGCTGCTCAAAAGTTATAACAGCTCTGCCGATGACAGGGATTTTGTTGATGCAATGGCCTGGCTTTGCAATGCGCTTGGAGCATCAGGACAGTCTAAATATATATCAACTCTTGAAACTGTTTCAAATAATGCGCTTAACAGGAAACTGAAAAAATATGCGCTTAAAAACCAGAGACGTCTCAGATAGGGTTTTACATATTGATATAAGAGCATATATATATTGATATCTCTAAATTCAAATAAAATTCTTCTTGTTCATCCTTTAGGATACAAAAAAGAGTCAGCACGTAACGATATCTCAAGAATAGCTAATATCATCCCGCCTATTGGTCTTACCGGAATAGCCGCCTACCTTGAAAAACGTAAAATACAAACATCTGTTATTGACTGCTATGCCAGGCCCGATTCCGACCGCCTGATTTGCGATTATATAAGCAGAGAAAGACCTGCTTTTATAGGTCTAAGCTGTACCACTTCAACTTTTCTTGATGGTGTAAGGATAGCTGAAATGGCAAAAAGCATTCTTCCTCAAATACAGGTTGTTTTTGGTGGAGCCCATGTTTCAGCCCTTAAAGAAAGGGTGCTGAAAGATTATCCTGTTATAGATTATACTGTTGTAGGTGAAGGAGAAGAAACACTTGCAGAACTTTTAGAAAACGGCAGGAATAACATATCTTCCGTTATGGGCCTTATATACCGAGAAAAAACGGGTGAAATTTGCTATACAGGCAAAAGGCCAAACAGTCTGGAGCTTGATTTACTGCCTTTCCCTGCATATGAAAAGCTTGAAGGCTTTCCTCTGGCATACAGGGCTCCTTTATTTAACTACCCTAAAGCTCCAAGTTCAAGTTGCATAACAAGCCGTGGCTGTCCCTATGCGTGCAGCTATTGTGACCGATCGGTTTTCGGGCGTTCTTTCCGTTTTAATTCTGCTGAGTATATGTATGAACATGTGCGTTATCTTAATGAAAGATTCGGTGTCAGGCATATAATTTTCTATGATGATCAGTTCACATTCAAAAGGGAAAGGGTTGTCGATTTTGCAAAAATGATGATTAACCGGCCGCTTGGGGTATCCTTTAATTGCGTTGTCAGAGCTGAACATATAGATTATGATCTTCTCCTAATGCTGAAAGAAGCCGGGTGCTGGATGATAAGCATAGGAATAGAAACAGGTGATGAAAATCTTCTATCCCGTCACAGGCAAAATGCTGACTTAGCTTTTTTGTCGGAAAAGATAAAACTGATAAAAAAAGCCGGAATTCGTACAAAAGGACTTTTTATGATAGGTCTTCCCGGAGAAACGGAAGCTGCTATAAATAAAAGCATGGAATATGTATTTTCAAACCCTATAGATGAGTTAAATGTTGCAAAGTTTACTCCCTTTCCGGGGTCGCCGATTTATGAAAATATACATGAAATGGGCGAATTTAATGAAGACTGGGAACTGATGGATTGCATGAATTTCTTGTTTATACCAAAGGGTATGACAAAAGATCGGCTTGAAGAGCTTTTTAATAAATTTTACAGAAAGCACTTTATGCGCCCCAAAGTACTACTTGAATATACAAGCATGCTGTGGCGTTCACCGGACAGCTGGGTAAGGTTTATGCATAATCTGCCTAATGTTATCAAGTTTGTTATAAGCAATAAAAGATTGGGTAATTCATAAATGCCCCGCTGGTAATTGATTTAACTGTTATCCCTACAACGATATTTATGTTTTAACCAATTGTCCGAGCCTCGCAAATACTGCTTTGAACATTTTCGGCGAGAAAGCCTGTTTGACTACGTTGGAGCGAAACAACTCCGGGAGGGACAATTTAAGGGCTTCTCTCTGAATTCTTTAATCTGGATAAGGAATGATGTGGCGGTCAGCTAATAGCTGGGATGCCGGATAAACGTAACGATCAGATAAAGAATTCGCCGCATGAGAGAACCGCCGAAATCATCAGAAGGCGCATTACTACAAGTGCAGTACCTGAGGTGCGGTCTCAATTTGTCAATAATAGCAATTAGCTGATTATATTGTATTTAATTCTTTAATATTTTTGCTTGACATAAGGAATATAGAATGTCCCTTATTCTACACTGTCCCTGCCCGTCAATCTTCAACGTTTTGTTCGGGAAATCGTTCCCTGGACTCTCTAACCGCCGCAAGAATGTCTTTTGTAGTTGCTTTGGTTTGGATTCCTGGTACGTCAAATGGTGATTTTTTACTTTTCTTAAAAATTATTGAGAAGGTTTCGCCTCCTCTCCTTTTGATGACAACCTCTTCACTTCTTGCGATATTGAGCACATCGGCAAGACGTTGTCTCGCTTCAGAATATGTATACACTTTCATAATATCTTACTCCAAAATTGTAATTCCCATCTCCCGCGCCACCTTTTGCATTCCAAGGTCAAGCGTAAGCAGAGGGCTTCGGAGATTTTCAGCGCATTCTAAAAAATAAGCATCGTATGCATACAGGTTATATTTAATCGCGATGCCTAATGCCGATTTGATGTTGGTATGCCTCAGATCAACCAATATATGTTGAACAATCTCCCACGCTGATTTGACCTCATCCTTTTTCAAGGCGTTTTTTTTCATCATCGCTGTTAATGCGTTCCCAATTTCAAACGGCAAAACATCAGGAGCAATTAAATCATGGCCTTCAGTAAGCCGTATGATTTTATCCTTTTCTGGCTCATTTAAGGCAACAGCTATAAATGTATTTGTGTCAGCGATTATTTTCATGGGTACAATTGTACGTATTGTGTTTTGATTTGTCAAGCCTATATTTGTCAGGAGCCGAATCGGCGCCGAGTCATGCGGCGGTGGCAGCAATGCCATCTCTGAAGCGTTGACAGGTGGTTGTGCATGCGCAACACGCATCTTGCGCGGGAACCGGGAGGTCCCGTAGTCGCCTTTGTTGCAGAGAGAAATAAAGGCCGCATTGGGAAATCTAAGGATGTGATCCAATGATGAACGAGCATGGGAAGTCGGACAACCCCATAGTACCGAGGAAGTTGCCGAACAAAGGTAATATGTCTGCGGAGGCAATGGAGGAAAGGGGGTTGACCAAGGGGAATTCGTCAGAGCAAAACATGCTCCGGACACAGGGCCGGGTTGGCGTGCAAACTGCGCTTGGACGGATACGAAAGGCGGTGGAAAAGGATAGAAAACAAAAGTTAACAGCGCTGTATCATCATGTTTACAACGTAGATATGCTCCGGGAAAGCTATTATGCGATTAAACGCAAGGCAGCGCCGGGAGTGGACAATGTGACATGGAGTTATTACGGGGAAAATCTGGAACAAAATCTAAGAGGTCTTTCTAATCGGCTCAAGCGATGTGCATACCGTGCTCAGCCGACCAAAAGGTCATATGTGCCCAAGGCTGATGGTGGCAAACGACCTATTGGAGTATCGGTTATTGAGGATAAAATTGTCCAAAGAGCAAGTGTATTGGTACTGAACCAGATCTATGAACTTGACTTTACGGGGTTCTCGTATGGTTTTTGACCGGAACGCAGCCCGCATAAGGCATTGGATGCGTTGTGCATGGGCATAACCAAGCGCAAAGTAAACTGGGTGCTGGATGCCGACATTCGTGCGTTTTTCGATACTCTCTCGCACGAATGGCTGGAATGATTCATTCGGCACCGTATAGCTGACAAACGGATGTTGCGATTGATCCAAAAATGGCTAAAAGCCGGTGTTCTTGAAGAAGGAATGCGAAAGCAGGTCGAAGTTGGCACGGTACAAGGAGGTAGTATCAGTCCTTTGTTGGCAAATATCTACCTGCATTATGTATTGGATTTGTGGGCACAGCAATGGAGGAAACAAAACGATAAGGGCGATGTAATAATCGTTCGTTTCGCAGATGACTTTGTTGTGGGGTTTCAATATCGTCATGATGCCGAAAGTTTTCTGGCACAGATGAGAGAGCGTTTCGCCCAATTTTCCTTAACCTTACACAAGGAGAAAACGCGCCTGATTGAGTTTGGGCGTTTTGCAATCCAAAACAGGGTTATTAGTGGTGAAGGTAAACCAGAGACGTTTGACTTTCTTGGATTTACCCATAGCCGCAGCCTGCTACGAGCGATGCCTTGAGGTTGACGAGTTATTTGAAGGTATTTACCGGCAACTAATGATCTGTTACAAAAATCTTGGGAAAAAAGGCAGCGCCCTGTCTGTCTATCAAAGATGCAAAAAAAGACTCTCCTTCGGTCTTGGTATCGCCCCCTCCCTCGAAACCAAGGCGGTCTTAGCCTCTCTTTATTCCAAAGCTAAATAATAGCCAAAAAAAGTCCATTTTTTTATTCAATCTGTATCCTATCTGTACCCTGTCCTGTGTTAAATATAGCTATAAGTTTTCTCCGGCATTAAACAGCTCCTTTGGTTTTCGTTTCATGTCTTGCCTGACAGGGTTTTTAAGGATGCGATCTTCAAAAGGGCTGTTTAATGCCATGGGGAAAAAATATGATACATACATAAAAATTCGGAAAAGACTACTTTCCGTATATTTACAAATCCCGAAATACCACGGTGTAACGGTGCGGGTCCTGGTCGATGGATCGCCAATCCGTGGTTCCAATGGTCTCTATTTCGGACCTGATGGCTGCCTGTATGGACCTATCTTCGGCCAAAAAGTGATCAAAATAAATGTGGATACTGATACTCCTATCATTGAGGATTTGATCACAGGCATTGGCATTTCTCCGAGTGCTGAAAGCCGCATTACTTCCGATGGTTACTTTATGGGGCGTTTTGCTGGGACATCTTCTGGGCGGGGCTGTTATTGTGGAGTCAGTATTTTCATTGCCCGGATTGGGAAAACTTGCGGCGGATGCTGTGCTGAACCGGGATATTCCGGTGATTCAGGGAACGGTTCTTATAATGACACTGATGTTTGTTATCTCAAGCCAGGCAGTAGAAGTGATGTATCACATTTGATCCACGGATAGTTGAAGTGGTATAGTCGTTGTTGTTACAACAGGCAGTATTCTTTGTGTTCGTAGGATGATTTAAAATTTTACTGTTAAAATTTATCCTTGACATCTACAGGAAAGTGTGAAAGTTATTTCCAAAACTTAGGGGAAGAATCTCTTAGCTTTAAAAGTTTCATCAAAAACCGGAAAACATATAACGCCATGAAGGTGTAAAGGCTGGAAACCAGTCTTCTTCATGGCGTTTTTTATTTTTATAAACCGCAAAGAAACCAGGAAAGGAGGGCATAGCGAAGTTTTAGAAGTAGTTTTCTTTATTTAAATATCAGTTGAAAGAGGGTTGGAAAGCAGCCTGTCCACGGCCAATGGTGTGGGCTGCTTTCCCGAAACACGGCAGCATAAAACTGCTGACGGGTTCTTTGTTTTCTTTAACCGGCAAATGGCAATCTGTCAATAATATATTTTTATTTCAGTAAGTTGTTTGAGAATAAGGCGAGGAAATTCATGCGCGTTGTGATGCGCCCCTGTGGAGTATGAAGGAAAAACACAAATTGAAAAAGCTACCTGTTTTGACAATATTTTTGGTGATGCTGACGGTTCACACAGCTCTATCTGAGGAAAAAACCGAATCTGACAAACCTGTTGTTATGGAAGAAATAGAGGTTTCAGGCACGCGGATTGAACTCAGTCCTCTGAAAACCGAAGTATTCATGGAAGAGTACAACATGGCGGGGCAAGCGACCAATGTGTTGGATATTCTGAAAGACCGCGCTGCCATTGACTTTCGCGGACAAAGCGATCTGGTGCCGCAGGATGATGTGATTCAGATGAGAGGATTTGATACCCGTCAGTTTGTGACAGCGGTGGACGGCATGGTAATTCAGAAAACCGGCGGATTCTGGGGCGATCATAATGTGGATTTCGGCGTTATTCCTTATTCCATTGTCGAAAGCATCGAGATTATTTCAGGCCCCCATTCTGTTCTGTATGACGGGAAAAGTATCGGCGGGGTGATCAATTTCAAAACCAAATCGCCCAAATATTATGAAACGCCGTCTGCCAACGGTGAAATATCAGGCAGCTATCGCACTTATAACACCAATAATCAGATGGTTCAGGGCGAAGGCGGCATAAAGAATCTCAGCATGGGATTTTCTTATGAACGATACCATACCGACGGCTATCTGAGAAACAATGCGGCTGATATTGATACGCTGGTCGGCAGGCTGGCGTACAAACTGCCTTCCGGCGGCTATATGCGTCTGACAGGAACTTACAATGACATCGAACGTGAAATTCCTTCTGCCAACGATCCTGCCCGAAGCGACTATGACAGAAAATATCCCGTTGTCAAAGCATCCGATGCTGAAGCCCGGTGGCAGAATCCCAATGATCACTGCCGCAGAGATTATGGTGGAAAGACCATGCGCTTCGATTTTGCGCAACCTTCGGATTTCGGCAAATTCTCTGTGGGAGCGTATTATACGGATGAAGAGCAGGAATATCACCGGAACGGTTTTGATTACAGCGGATATGATACCAATTATGTGTCTTACGGCGGGGTTTTGAAACATGAAATTACATTGTCTGAAAATCATCGCATTACCACAGGCTTTGATACGGCACAGCTCTATACGAAATATACAGAGCAAATCGTGGAGACTTATGCCGGATTTGTTCAGGATCAGTGGAAAATCATTCCCCGCCTCACACTGACCGCCGGGCTCAGATATGAAGATATTGCAATATGGTGGAGCAACTGGTCGTCTCCGTCCGCAAAATACCCCAACGGCGCATACAAAGACCCAACCCATCCTGAAAAGAATATCAAACGGAATTATAATCAGTTGGTTCCCAAGTCGCTGCTGACCTATCAGTTGGATGATCTGGCTCAGGCGTTAAGAGATACGTCTGTCTCATTGGGAGTCAGCAAAATCTGGACGCCCAGAAGTTATTGTGAAGTTTGCAGTTGGGGCTCAGGCATTGAAATGGAACCGGCAGAAGGTATCGGGTATGATCTTATTCTATCCCGAAGACTTTGGAATGATATTTTTTTAAACATAGATTTTTCCCGCTATGACTTTTGCGACTATCCTATCTGGGCTAATGCCGCTACGGATTATTTTAAAAAATCCATATGGGGACGGCGGATGATATCGCTGGAAGATGTTAGAAAAGATGGCATAGACATAGAAATCAACGGGCAGTTGATAAAAAATCTCGGATTTTACGTCAGCTATTCCTTTAACGAATGGAAATACAGAGGTCCTCACAACGGGGGGCCTGAAGAGTGGGCGGATGATGATTTGAGCGACCGCGCCAAGCACCGCCTGAATGCGGGTCTTCGGTATCGCGCATTAAAAAATACGCTTCTGCTGCTGGATTACAAATATCAGTCGGAGCAGACTCAGCAGTTGACAGAGATGGTCAATGACGACCCCAGCGATCTGTATATCAAACAAGTGTCGATGGACAAATTCCATGTATTTGATTTTGCTGTTGAGCAGGTATTATTTACTGACTGGAACAAACTTAAAAAAGGAACGTTGAAGCTGTATGTCAACAATGTGCTGGATGAAGAATATTCCAACAGCAGGGGCTATCTGATGACGGATCGCACATTCGGGGCGGCGCTGAGCTTCAAATTTTAAGGAGAAAATTATAATGACAGAAATTATTTTAAAACCCGTAGGAGTAATCCGAAGCGATATCAAAGAGCCGATCCTGCACTCTGACAAAGATGGCATCACACTTAAAGAAAAGCTTAAAAATGTTGTGGCAGAGCGGGATAAAATCAGAGCCATGACTTCTGAAATAGTGATTGATCCTGCTTCGGCGGAACTTTTGGATGGCATTGAGGGGTATTCTCATGTTCTTATTCTGTTTTGGGCGCATGAAACGCCGGAACAGAGCCGCAAATTGACCAAAGTTCATCCGATGGGATTGAAAGAAATACCAAAAAAAGGCATTTTTGCAACATGCAGTCCCGCAAGGCCCAATCCTGTCCTGGTTACTGCTGTGAAATTGCTTGAACGTAAGGATAATGTACTTAAAGTGCAGGGACTCGAAGCCATTGACGGAAGCCCGGTGATTGATATCAAGCCCTACGTGCAAAGCTATCACGGCGTACAAAATTCCACCACGCCGGAATGGATGGAAAAGATCCATGCCATGTTTGAGGATAAGCAGTGAACTGGGAAAAATCGGCATTTTTCGACACGCAGGCGGATCAGGACTGGGCTGATGCGGATTACACGCCGGAAGAAACGGCTAAGATCAGGCGATTGATTTTGGAAACCGGCATTAAATCAGGAACCCGCATTATCGAACCAGGCTGCGGAACCGGGCGCCTGACAAAGATATTGTCGGATGCCGTCGGAGACAAAGGGCGGTTAATCGCTTTTGATATCAGCCCAAAAATGATTGCAAAATGCCACAGCCGGTTGGAACATATCGGCAATGTTGAAATATATCTGGGCGCGATAGAAAATTTTAAGTTTGAAAAACAAGCATTTAATTTGGTTTTGTGCCATCAGGTGTTTCCGCATTTTGACGATAAGCCGCTTGCAGTCCGGCTTCTGGCAAATGCTTTAAAGCCGGAGGGGAAATTTATCCTGTTTCATTTTAAAAATTCCGCTTGGATCAATGACCTGCACCGCAAAGCGCATCCTGCGGTTATTGCAGATATAATTCCTTCCGAAGAAGAGATGACAATCATATTTGAAGCGGCAGGCATGAAGATTGACGTATTACGGGATGATAATCAGGGGTATTTTTTAAAAGCAGGCTTTATAAAATAGGAGAATAAATGAAAAGAGTTTATTTGGATATGTTTTATTATTTTTTCTGTTGATTGGAAATATTGAGTATGAGTTATTATCTCAGCAGCACTACAGCGAAATATCATCAACAGGTCAGACGGAAACGGATGCTTTTTGTCTTTCTGATTGCCGTAACACTTTTGTTGGGCATTTATGCTGTTTCCAAAGGAGCATATCAGTTATCGCCAAATCACGTTTTTCAGGGCTTGATTGGCAATGCCAAAGGCAATTCTCATCTTGTGGTCTGGAATATCCGGATGCCCAGAATTGTAGCGGCGATTGTGGCAGGATGGGGGCTTGCGCTTTCAGGTCTGATTCTTCAAACACTGCTCAAAAATCCTCTGGGATCGCCTTCCACCCTTGGGATAAGTCAGGGAGCGGCTTTTGGGGCTGCAGTTGGCATTATTATATTCAACTCGGGCAGCGTGTATAGCCTGTATTCGGTTACGATGTTCGCATTTTTCGGTGCGATGGCGGCAACCGGTATGATTCTGTTGCTGGCAAAAGTAAAAAGATTGTCTTCCGAAGCAATTATACTTGCCGGCGTGGCACTTTCTTCTCTGTTTACTTCCGGCACATTTCTGGTTCAGTATTTTGCCACGGAAACACAGGTAGCTTCGGCACTGTTCTGGACATTCGGGGATGTGGCGCGTTCCGGTTGGAAGGAAATCGGCATAATGACTGCCGCAATTCTTATCGCTTCGATATGGGTAACGTATCATCGCTGGAATCTCAATGCAATGCTATCCGGTGAAGAAGCTGCCAAAGGACTTGGCGTGTCTGTAGAATCGCTTCGCCTGCAAGGCATGATATTTGCGGCACTGGTGTCTGCCATTATCACCGCATTTCACGGTGTAATTGCTTTTCTTGGACTGCTTGCTCCGCATATTGCAAAGCGCATTGTCGGCGCGGATCACCGTCTTTTAATTCCGTTTTCATGTGTTATCGGAGCGATATTGCTGCTGCTGGCAGATACTATGGGAAGAGTGCTTATCGGCTCAGGTAGTATGCCGGTCGGAATTTTGACCTCGTTTATGGGCGCGCCGATGTTTTTATATCTGCTGATGAGAGGTGTCAGGCAATGATGCTGTCTGTAGCAGATATCGAATTTTCATATAACAGCCATCCGGTAGTAAAAGACATCAGCTTTCAATTGGATAGCGGCATGATACTGGGTGTTCTGGGCGTAAACGGCGCGGGAAAATCCACTCTTTTGAAATGTCTAAACAAAGTGCTTTCTCCCCGGAAAGGCTCGGTAATTCTGAATCAAGAAGAAATTCTTGCCATGAAAGGCACGGAGATTGCCAAACGCATGGCATACATGCCGCAGAAATATTCCGAAGATGTGCTTACTGTGTTTGATGCGGTTCTGCTGGGACGAAAGCCTCATATTCGCTGGGCGGCAAGCGATAATGATTTCCAGATTGTAGAAAATATTCTGGCTTCCATGAATCTGGAATCTTTTGCATTAAGACCGGTCAATTCTTTAAGCGGCGGCGAAATGCAGAAAGTGGTGATTGCACGGGCATTGGCGCAGGAGCCGAAAGTTTTGCTCTTAGATGAGCCGACCAGTAATCTGGATGTAAAAAATCAGTTTGATGTCATGGGAATGATCCGCCGGATTGTAAAAGAACGGGAACTTTCCGCAGTAGTTTCCATCCATGATTTGAATCTGGCGCTTCGCTTTGCCGATATGATTCTTATGATGAAGCATCATCAGGTATACCGTTTTATTCATAAAAAAGATGTAAGTCCTGAAATGATCCACGAAGTTTACGGAATCGAGGTATCTTTGACCAAGATAGAAGGAAATACGGTGGTTGTTCCCTTGTATAAGGAGT
The DNA here is from genome assembly GCF_051233685.1 of Desulfobacterium sp. N47. NCBI lineage: Bacteria > Pseudomonadati > Thermodesulfobacteriota > Desulfobacteria > Desulfobacterales > Desulfobacteriaceae > Desulfobacterium > Desulfobacterium sp. N47. The sequence continues at coordinate 5,086 of NZ_JBAMMY010000299.1, read as the reverse complement.
GAAAAAAGATGAAAAAAATCGTAGTGATTTGTCTGATCCTGATTGGCATTGCCAATATTGGATTTGCAAAAACGCTTGATATTGTGGATATGACCGGCAGAAGCGTTACCGTACCGTTTGATCCGGCAAAGATTATCTGTATCGGACCCGGCGCATTGCGGCTGATTGTATATCTTAATTCTCAGGATAAGCTTGCCGGAGTGGAAGACATGGAAAAACTCAATCCCGGCGGCAGACCCTATTGGATAGCGAATAGGCATCTTGCCAGGCTTCCCCGCATCGGCCCTGGAGGGCCTGGCAGCATCAATAAAAAACCGGATTTGGAAGCTGTGCTGAGTGTTCATCCCGATCTGATTTTTATGACACAGGCAGATTCCAGGACGGTCAATGAAGCTCAGAAGCAATTGGGTATTCCGGTTGTAGCATTAAGTTACGGTGCGTTTGCAACCTTTGACGAGAGGATTTACGATTCCTTGAAGCTTGCCGGGAAAATATTAAACCGTGAGAAGCGGGCTGATGCTGTAATCGGATTTATCGAAACTGCCCGGAAAGAACTGTGGGAAAAATCAAAAGAAGTTAAGGAAAGAGAAAAGCCCGGCGTATTTGTCGGCGGCATAGGCTTTAAAGGGGCTTTAGGCATTGAAAGCACCGAGAAAAATTATATTCCGCTAAAATGGACAAATGCAAAAAATGTAGCGGAAAAGGTTGTGGCTTCGGAAGGCAGCCATGTGTTTATGGATAAAGAAAAGCTTTTGGCTATAAACCCTGATGTGATTTTTATTGATGGCGGGGGATTGAAACTGGTGGAACAGGATATGCTTAAAAAACCCGTATATTACAAAGCATTGAAGGCTTTTCAAAATAAACGCGTATATTCTCTTCTGCCTTTTAATTTCTATACTACCAATGTTGAAACTGCTCTGGCAGACGCATACGCTATTGCCAAAGTTTTGTATCCAAAAGCCTTTGCAGATATTGATCCGGAGAAAAAAGCGGATGCAATTTATACTTTCATGGTGGGAAAGCCGGTGTACGCTGACATGAAGAAAGATTACGGAAAAATAGGAGCTGCGTATGACACGGGATTGTTAAGGTAACAGTAAAAAAAAGGAGAAATAACAATGGCAGAAAATCATGAGCACGAACACGGACATTCGCACGAGCATATTCATGAGCACGAGCATGAACATGACAGCGCAAAACACCAGCATGAACACAAACATGAACATGAGCATGATCATGCGCACGATCACAGCAGCGATCACGACCATGACCATGCCGGACATGAAAAAGAGCCTCATATTCACAAGCACCAATAGGGAAAGACGGACAGGAAGAACTTGTAATGGAGTCCGTTGATGTCATAGAACCGGAAGAAGATCAGAAATCTTACAGACTGGTCAGCATTTTCGGGGATCAGAAAATCATAAGAGGCAGAATCCGGTTGATGAATCTGGTTGATCACAAAATACTTTTTGAAAAACACGAGTGATATTCCATGAATCCTGTTCAGGCAAGTCACAGCTTTCAGGAAATAAAAAAACAAACCGGATGGTTCTGTTCGGCCTGATAATTGCCGGATGGGCATGGTAGGCGAAATATATTCATCCTGTGAAAAATTTTCTTGACATCCGCAGAAAAACTTGAAAGAAGGTTTTAAAGTTCAAGGGAAGAATCCCTTAAAGTAAAAGTTTCAAGTTTAATAAAAAAATTATTTAGAAAAAACTTACAACGCCATGAAGGTGTAAAGGCTGGAAACCAGCCATCTTCATGGCGTTTTTTATTTTTATAAACCGCAAAGAAACCAGGAAAGGAGGGCATAGCGAAGTTTTAGAAGTAGTTTTCTTTATTTAAATACCAGTTGAATAAGGGTTGGAAAGCAGCCTGTCCACGGCCAATGGTGTGGGCTGCTTTCCCTGAACACGGCAGCGTGAAACTGCTGACGGGTTCTTTTTTTTCTTTAACCGGCAAATGGCAATCTGTCAATAATATATTTTTATTTCAAGAAGTTGTTTGAGGAGATGAATGAAAAAAAGCAAAAGACGGATAACATGTATCGTGCTTTCTATTGCTCTTATCAATATCCCTTACAGCATTCCTTACAGCTTTGCTCATGGGGTAGAAGCAATTTCGGAAGGAGCCGGAGGAACGGCAATACGGGCGGTGTATGACGGCGGAGAAGCAATGAGTTATGCAAAAGTTACCATATCTGCGCCAGATTCGAAAACAGTATTTCAAACCGGCAGAAGCGACAGAAACGGTCGTTTCTGTTTTTTCCCGGATGTTTCCGGAATATGGAAAGTCGTAATGGAAGACGGAATTGGTCATCGGTTAGAGATGGCAGTTAATGCGGATCAGGCACAGAAAGCACACATAAAACAGCCTGAATCCTCAGGTTTGAATAAAATGGGCAAAGTGCTTTTCGGCATATCACTCATTTTCTTTATGGCTAGTCTGCTTATTTGGCTGAATGCCAAAAAGATCTTACGCCAAACAGCAGGAAAATAACAGTAGATAACTATATTTCAAAAAGGAGAATTTTTTATGAAAAGGTTTTTGATTATTGTTTCAATCGTTTTATCGTCGGGGTGTTTGTTTTTTTCCAATGCGTCCGCACATTTTCTGACCGTAAATGCGGATAAGTATTATCCCAAAGTCGGAGAAGAAGTTACTATTTCTATCGGCATGGGGCATCAGTTCCCAGAAAAAGAGTCTTGTGAGGTTGAAAAAATGGATAAGATGTATGTTATCGGACCAGACGGAAAGCAGATTGACCTGCCAATGCAGCCTGAAGGCGAAAAAAAACTTGTGGCGCCTGTCAGAATTAAGTTTGACAAGCCCGGAGCCTATCTTGTGGTTGCGGAAAAAAAGAAAGGATTTGTCAGCAAAACTACTGACGGCTATAAGCAAAAATCCAAAAAAGAACTTCAGAATGTTATCAAATCATACTGGTCGGAAGGACATGCCAAAGCCATCATTATTGTCGGCAAGTCATCAGGCGATGCTTTTCAGAAGTCAATCGGTTGGCGGTTTCAGGTGATTCCTTCGGCTGATCCGGGAAAATTGAAAAAAGGTGATTTTCTGAATGTATCGGTAACACTGGATGGCAAACCGCTTGATACGGAAGTTCAGGCAACATTTGCAGGATTTTCAGCCGAAAAAAATGCATTTGCTCAAAAAGTCAAAACCGATAAAGGCAGCGCAAAGATCGAACTGTCAACGTCAGGCGCATGGCTGATAAAGGCAAATCACAGCATGCCATACTCTAATCCTGAAGAGGCAGACGAGTATTCGTTTACCAGCACCGTAACCTTCGGAATAAGATAAGGGCAAAAAATAATGGAATGGCTTAAAAATGCGGTTGATTACGGAATTATTGGCTTTCTGGGTCTTATGAGCGTTGCGGCTGTGGCCGTAGCCATTGAAAGGCATCTTGTTTATAAACATATACGGATAGAGGACTTTCCCGATAAAAAAACTTTGGAACTTGAAATTACAAAGAAAATTCATCTCATCGCAACCATTGGAAGCAATGCGCCGTATATCGGATTGCTGGGAACGGTTCTTGGAGTGATGCTCACTTTTTACACGATGGGGAAAGAGGGTTTTATGGATACGGGCAAAATCATGGTGGGACTCAGCCTCGCCCTGAAAGCAACCGCAGTCGGGCTCCTTGTAGCCATCCCGTCTATTGTTCTGTACAACTTTCTTCTAAGAAAGGCAAAGGTTCTTATGATGCAATGGGAGATTCGGAATGGACGAGAAAGAATTTGATTACATGAATGTTATTCCCCTGGTTGATGTAATGCTGGTGCTGCTCACAATCGTCCTCACCACATCAACCTTCATAGCTTCGGGAGGAATTCCTATCGAGCTTCCGAAGGCGTCGAAAAACATTGAGGAAATATCAAAGGCTCAGACCATCGGGATAGAAAAAAACGGCAGTATTTATCTGAACGCAACGCCTGTGTCCCTTGATAAACTGAAAGAAGCTATTAAGGCAATCAGCAGGGATACGCCGATATTGATCAGAGCAGACAAAGACATCCGCGTTCAGGCATTTGTGGATGTGCTTGATATTGTCAAAAATCTTGGTTTCAGGAAAGTAAGTTTGCAGACTCAGGAGAGAAAATGAGCTATCAAGCCAAAGCATTGCAGTTTTCATTGCTGATTCATGCGGTGATATTTGCGCTGATTACCAATACTAGTATTCCCGAATCACGATTAAGCCAGCCGGTTGTCATTGATTTTGCTGTTATCGAGGAAATCGCGCAAGAGGCTGTGCCGCCGCCTGAAAAGATTGTGGCGCAGCCTCAGGCAAAGGGGGGAAATATGCAAAAGAAAGAATTGCCCGGTCTGGCAAAAAAATACAAAGAAAAATCGAAGATAATTGCGGATGCGGGAAAAAAAGAAGCACCCCCTGTGAAGCAAAAAGAGATTAATGAACGGACCGCTTCTTCGATATCGGGCACTGACCCGTTGTTGCCTTCGGACGCAGACAATAAGGTGATCGGGTCATCTTTTTCGGAAAATTCTGCAGTCGCCGCTTCTGCGCCCGGAGGTTCGGGAAGGTCTTCGGATTCGGAGGGCGGCAAAGGCGCTGCCGGAAGCTCGAAATCCGGATCAGGATCAGGCGGTTCCGGCGAAGGGAGTTCGGGTAGTCTGATATTCGGAAGCGCTGCCGGTCCCAAATATCGTCATAAAGAAATGCCTGTTTATCCGGCTATGGCAAGAAGATTGGGAAAAGAGGGAAAGATTGTTCTAAGACTGACTATTGATGAAAACGGAAATCTTGTAAATATCGAGGTGCTTGAGAATCCGGGATACGGTTTTGCAGAAGCTGCGATTGCCGCTGTAAAAAAATCAACATTTATTCCGCCTGCTATAAACGGCAAGCCCATACGTGCAAGGGCGATGCTGCCTGTAAAATTTGTGCTCAGGTAAAGATTAACCTATAAAAACTAAAAAATGAGGATGGAAAATGAGTCGTTTGAAATTAGTTTTTGCGGCAATATTAATCCTTTTTTGTCACTATCCGGTTTTGGCAGGAGAGCCGGAACAAAAAGCCGGGCAGACAGAAAAGGAT
>NZ_JBAMMY010000090.1:0-4630 GCF_051233685.1 Desulfobacterium sp. N47 | reverse complement strand
CCTTTTCTTGAATCTTCCAGTCCTCTATCTACCATACGTTTAAATGCTAACTCTCGCATGATCTCTTCATATGACGCATCATCCGGTTGAGACTTTATTACTTCAGTCATTTTTTCTTTAACTGTCTGCATAACATTTCTCCTCTATTTTTCTTAGAGCATAACGCTACGTGTCAGGGACGGCATGTTCCTCGCCGTCCCCTGAACACGATTGTTGGCCACTCAAGATCCTTTTGGATTAAAAGCCTTATTTTCCTGATCAACGAATTTTAGTATTTCCTCTTGAACATCAGCCATCTGTGTATGCCACTTGTCATCCTCTGGCACCCATGGACTGACATTCATAATAGATATTCCAGTCCAAATGAATATTGAATAAGCGGAAGTCCTAAATAAATCCTTTTTGAATGTTGTTCCAAACTGAATTGAGGTTTCATCGGGTACTGCATCGGTAGAGATTTGTGATAGCAAGTTAAGTGGATCAGTGTGAGCGAAACTACAAAGGGTTTTATACCAACCTCTCATTTTGCCTTTTAAGGGGCTATAGTCTTCATCTATTTCTTGAAGCATTGCAGCATGTCCAGGCGGCTTCTTTTTCTTGCTTGCGCGAAGCCAAAGAACGGCTTTATCAGGATTCTTTTCAATATATTTAAATGCAATCCAATTTTCATACACTATTCGAAGCAAATTCATAGATTGGACATAGTACCCCCTTAATGCCGTATCTGCTGAACATTTAAGAGTCCCAAAGCTATGTGATAATAAGCTCATTTTGGCAAGAGTGTCGTCTGCTGTATCAGATGATCCCTCTGAAGCAGAAAATCCATCGGCAAATACGCCGATAGAATTTTTCAGCAACATCACGGTATCTGGATCTTGATCGATAGTGGTCTTTTCAACGAGTCTGGCTTCATTCTCGAAATCATCCCAAGTGTTCATAGAATCTCCATCTGGCCAACGACGGAAATAACCCACGCCGCCGCCGGCCAAGGATAAAAAACGTAACTTACTCGGCGTTGGGTTCATTGATTTGTTAACTATTTTTTTATAGGAGCAGTTATGTTTACTACAAAAATAATCACCGATCTTAAAGACCCAAAAAAAGCTTTTGATGAAATAGCGTTAGCAAGATGCTGTGTTATGGCTACAGAAAGCCTGAATCCAGAAGAATTCGATTTTTTTATTAAAGCGCACAATGTTTTGATAGAAAGAAGAAAATTGCAAAACGACAAAATCAATTATGATTAACGGTCATAATCAAATTTTACATTGTAATTTATATATGCGTTTAGGCCATCACCAGATAGCGCTAATTTTTTCATGTTTTCAACATGATGTTGGCCTGCTCTGCCATAGCTATAAGTATATGAACGGGACGTGCCTTTAAACCAAACAGTGATTGATGAATCGTTGATTTCAAAACTATCTACACCAGAATCATTGTTAATATCAGCGTATTTTTGCATCCTGCTCTCCTTTTTGGCTTTTAGTAGTTAACGCCGCAAATAACCGGTGCAAATGGAGCGCAGCGGAATTTGCATCCGAGTTAATTTGCCTTGTTAGGCTGTATCTTATTCTTCAATCCTAAAAAGCTTATCACCCTGCGATAATTTTAGAATTACAAACTCATCTTTATTCAGCTCTCCTGGTAGTTTATCTTTCAAAATTGAGGCTATAAACTGTATTCCTTTCATATTGACAAGGTTGGCGATTCTAAGGAGTTGATTGCCATGCATCAGTTCTTTTTTATCGTTAAGAAGGAAATGCATACAAGGAATATTCTCCTCATCAGCAAAGAGCGTGTATGCAATGTCAAAACAAGATATTTCGCCTTGCTTTTTTCCTGAGCTGAAATTGAGATTAAATGCCGTGAACTCATAAAGGCGACGCCCTTTTACCGTTTTTGTATCAACCTTCAGTGCGTATTTTTCATCATATAATTCATTTGATACAGATGAAAAATGCTTATTAAATTTATTAATTTGGTCTTTAATTTTCAAAGCAAATTCATCTGAAAATAGCTCATTGTCGATTGCAATGAGATCATTATTAAGTTCAATTAATTTTGACTCTACAGAGCCCAATTGACGTAAAGTGTTTTCATAGTCACCCTTTTTTTGGTATTTGGCATTTAGCCCCACAATCAATTGCTCAAGTACATTAAAAGAATCACTTTGAATAATAACTGAACTTAATGCGGTTTCCTCGGCCAAAAGACTGTTCAAATGTTCACGTTGTGCGGCAAGTTTTGAGTCAATTTCAGGCAAATCTTTTATAATGAACTTGATCTTAGATTCCACCATTCGGTTGTGAAAGTCATAAAGATCTTGGAAAGTTTTTTGAAGTCCGCTCACTAAAGATGTAGCCTGCTGATAAATCTGCTGCAACTGTTGCAAGTCTATATTGGATTTGCTCGCTTGTATTTCCTTTTGAGCTTCTGAAATCAACTCTCTGCGAAGTTCAAGTCTGCCAATTTCTGATGATGCAAGATTGATTTCGTATTTAATTTTATTAAGCTTTTCTAAATCAGATTCGAAATTTGGATTTAGGTTGAGTGAGGCTTTTTGACGCTCAAGTTCATCAATGTCAGTTTGAATCAGATTTAAAGCTGCTTCATATGCTGATTTTGTTTGTTCAGACTCAAGACGTTTCCTGAATTTTTCCTCGATATCGATTTGAGCACGTAGCTCTTGTTTGGTATCTCCTTGTTCAAAATCGCAGCCAAAAAGAAAGAGATAAAGTGTTTCATACTCATCATCTCGAGTGTAACGGTTTAGATTTTTTAGAGTATTGTTTATACTTAAATCCTCATAGCGGATATTGTGAGCAATTATTTGGCGAAATGTTGGTTTCTTACCATAATGTCCAGGGAAAAGGAGATCAGTTAGCGTTTCTTCAAACTCATCATCAGTTTTATCCTTTCCATTTATGCGCTGTATTTTGTATTTACGGCTCAGAAAGTTACGCTCAATGAGCACCTCTCGAGATCTTTCTTGAAACAGATCATCTTTGAGCAAAAGCGAAACACATACACTATTTTCAATAAGGAAATTTTTAACCAGTTTGTATTCGTTCCGCTTGTTTTCTTGATCAGAGTATATTCCCTTCGCTTTAGCACCGAGGCAGAAATCGACTAGTTTTAAAACGGTTGTCTTACCCACATTGTTTCCGGTTTCTTTGCCACTTTCATCCGGCGTTTCATCAACAATGAGATTAAGGCCGGGATGGAATAGGATATCTCGGATTATGGTGCCATCACCGTGGGTTATGGATAATGATTTCAGGAACATAACTCCACCTTGCCAATATCATTCAATGTTATCAAATCGAGAAGAAAAAGCCAGTCAAGACATAGCACAAATACCGGCATTGTCATATCCCGCTCAGATGTTGTCTGTACATATAAATCGAGCATATCCATCACACGACGTTCTTGAATTATTTTCAGAACAAAAGCACCATTAAAGTATATGGTCTGCTCAGGATGAATATTGTCAGGAACCAGCATTAACACCTCCTGATGGGTTTTTAAAAATCTTGCATCGAATAAAAGCGTCAACGACAAGAATTTGCACACATAGCACAAGCTCTTCATCGGGAATAGGTGTATAATTGACACTCGCCCGAATTTTATGGGCAACTTTCTCAATAATAGAAAAAAAACACTGATCTGGAGAAACAATTGCTCCAAGAGCAAGATACTCCGTTCGGATGCCATTTAAAATGGAAATGCTTTTATTCACACCTTGTTTATCAAAGTCAGAATAGATTTTATCAATGCGATGATAGTGAATTTTATAATCGTCAATAAGAACTTTGGCAGCTTCCAATTGATTGTAAGAAATCTTTATTTCAGGATCGTACGGTACTGTTTCAAAACCCATCCCTCCACGATTCCAATCTTCCTTTGAAAGAATTTTGATGATTGTCGTTAAGTTTGACTCTATTCTTTCAGGATTAGGTTCATTTTTGAGCTCCTTTTTAAGAAATTTATAGACCCTTCTCTGTCGGTCAATTTCCATATCACTAATACATTTCAAGAGGGATATTATATCAAGAATATCTGTAGAAGGCGAAAAAACCAGATGATGAGGGTTGCAAAATGTTTTTGTCCTTAAATTTGAGGCGTTTTTGCAGATAGAAATAAACTTAAATGTATAGCCGTTGTAATTCGAAAGATCTTTGGAAAGAGCTGATTCAATCTTCTGTTTCGTTGCTGTAGCAGAAACTTGGGCAATAATTTTATTAGTGGCATCGACCAGATCAACACCGGCGGAGTTTTTCTGTTCAGTATTAAGGTTTTTTAGATCCCAGTCGAAAAGCAAATTTAACAAATGTTGATAAAAATTTTCAGAATGCAGATTTAAGTCTAAAATATTCAAACCCCCTCGCACCTCAATGCGAAATGCAAGTTGTGTTAGTTTTTCTTCAATGAAGTTGAAGTTTACCTGTCTATTCATAATCGCCTTTTATATCTTTTCATTACCATAGCCTAACACAAAGTTCACCGGCCGGGAACACAAACCGGCTGTGTTTTAACCACGTTTAACTCAACCAAGGTTATTTGGAAAAAAGGCGCGGGTTCCCGGTCGAGTGTGTAACGCTTTGTTATCTTTTATGCAATCTTATTT
>NZ_JBAMMY010000294.1:0-1509 GCF_051233685.1 Desulfobacterium sp. N47 | reverse complement strand
GGTATTGTCAAAAACTCGGCATTTATTGCCTTTTGTGGTTCTCCAATGAAAATCGGAGCCCTTAAGTCCGCTCTATTGCCGGGATTTCAACTGTTGACCTGTTTAACAAGCCGCCTTTAATCGTTTTGAAATTAGCTCATTGGGATTATATTATAAATAAATACCCTAAAGCAAATTTCAATTTCATCTAATTTTATAGTTCTAAATGCCATCAGTATATTACGAAAAACATCCGCTTCAGCCATTACTGTAATTGCCATAATTACTAACGAAAAAATAACTGAAATTTTCGTTTTTTTAAGTTGAGAAGTACTGTTGGTTATTAGCTTAAATTTTTTTAATATTTTGTATGCCTTTGATGATTCATCTTTTTGCTTCTTTTCAATATATTCCCAAATCATCATTTAGTCCCCCTTAAGTACCAATTACCGAAGGCAATGTTGGCTAACATTAGATAGACAGCTTTCTGTATAAAACCAAAACATAGTTATAGAGATGTATAAGACGCCTATAATATCACAAAAAAATGGACTTATAAGGCTTTAAGCATATTGGAATATTATAAAATAACCATTCTTTTTACAAAGGGGTATTATTATACAGAAGCACCCTGAAGTATCAGCTATAGTAAGGAAAATTCAGAGTCTTGCTTTTTTTACTATCTTCCGGTTAAACGACTCTTTGAATAAAAAAGCCTTATCTCTCATTTCGAAAGACAATGCTTCAGATTATCAGACCGTAATCCTACTCGTGGTTACAACTGCTCAAAAACATATATAATACATTCAATATCAATATGATAGGCTAAGCTACTAACTCAATTATGATATCTTGTCAATGGACATTATAGTGAGGGAATTTTAGTGACGTCCTTAACTTTTTAACTTCATGCTCACTATGCTTTATCAAGAATCAATATCAAACCTTGATTTGTGATTTAAGCATTATGTATTGATCCTGAAGACCTTTTTCCACCGAAAGCCTGTTTGTCATCATCTTAACACGCTGACTGACAGCCGAATATGTCAATCCGAAACGATTTCCGATTTCTCTGTTTGAAAAGCGTCCTGTTTTCCACAATAAATAGACCAATAAATCGCGTTTGTCTTTGTCATCCGCACTAACCCTTTTTGCCATACAGGTGAATTTCAAATTCCCAACATATTGGAAGTGAAATGCAGCAGAGAATCAATATCAAAATCTCTTAAAATGCGGTTTTTCTGAGGCAGCTCACTATCTTTTCGGCCATCAGGAAACCGAGCCCTGAGTATCTGCGAAACATAGCGGCTTAGAAATGCCAGTTTTCTGAACTTTCTCATATCGGGCACTACTATAATGGACCCCGAAATTTGAACTGATGGTTAAGCTACTTTTTCTGTGATATTGACTCCATTATAAAGGAGACAGAATGAGAAAGCAATATCCAGGGAATTTTAAAGCAAAGGTTGCATTGGAAGCCATCAGGTCAGAGGATACGATAGCGGAGTTGTCATCCAAGTATGAGATTCA
>NZ_JBAMMY010000292.1:0-16245 GCF_051233685.1 Desulfobacterium sp. N47 | reverse complement strand
GGTATTGTCAAAAACTCGGCATTTATTGCCTTTTGTGGTTCTCCAATGAAAATCGGAGCCCTTAAGTCCGCTCTATTGCCGGGATTTCAACTGTTGACCTGTTTAACAAGCCGCCTTTAATCGTTTTGAAATTAGCTCTAACGTATATTAATATTAAATATTATTAAATTGATGGAAGTGCTGACGGCAAGTGGTATATTTCAGATTTATCTTGGAGTTTACAATCTTTTTAGTTTTTTTCTATCTTTAAAGCGGTGAGAAATGACTTGGAAACAACAAGTTTGAAAAATCGTTAAAACTTAACAAAAGGAGAAAACTATGGCAGTAAAAACAGGTAGAATAATCTCTATGATCATTATTTTTTGCAACACTTTTTACAGCTTTTTCGTTTATACAGCTTATGGTGCTATTAATTTTACAGTTGGAAAATATGGTTTATATCTTGAAACGTCCCTGGTTAATAAATCTATATTTAATATCTCTGCATGCGCACCAATGAAAAAATCAGGTAATGGAGCCGTTTTCTCTCCTTTTTTTGTATTTGAGGAAAGCCTTTCCGGCTGAAAAAAGCGCCCCTTTAGGAATTTCCAGCAATTGGAATCCGGCCTTATTAACTGCAATCCCCAATTCTTCTATTAACTCAAAACCAATGGATATTTCGGAAAATAAGATCACCCTTGACTAAAAAAAACAAAACTGAGAAATAGAAAAAAACCGGCGTCGCTTCGCTCCGATCAGGTGGCCGATTTGTTCCGGAACAAGTGGCCGATTTGAGCGGAATATCCATCCAGGCACAAATGGTGCTAAATGATTATGGACGAATAGTCGATCAAACATGGTATGACACAAGTGTCGGTGTAAGGAGGATTAAATGCGTTTATTTTGTATTTTACTGATCTTATGTTTACTTGCCCCGTCTTCAATGGTTTACGCTAATGAGGCACAGACCGCAAAAGAAGGCTTTAAAGAGGCTGACAGGGGTATGAAGAAGATTATCAAGTCAGTGGGGAAGAAGGCCAAGAAAGATTTTAAAACCATTGACAGGAAAGCAAAAAAAGACTTGAAGGCCATCGATAGGAAGGCGAAAAAGGACTTGAAGTCTATCGATAGGAAAGCCAAGAAGACCTGGAAAAAAGCAGGTAGGGATATAAAGAATGTAACCCGTAATTAAGAAGTGGAAGTATTCGGGACAGGAAATAATATGATATTCGATCCTGATACGCATCACCGCCGTTCCGTTCGATTAACGGGATACGATTATTCAAAGGCAGGCTTATATTTTATCACCATTTGTACGCATAACCGTTTGTGTGTTTTAGGCCAATAGGATCTAACCCATTACAATGGCACACTGACAAATATTATATATAAATTCATCTGCTTGCATTTGCTATTAACAGATTTATTGAATAAGAACACTTACCGGCTCGATAATGCCTTCGGATTTTGCAAAAGATTGAAGGCGGCTAAGCAGAACGGAGCTGACTTCGTGACCTCTTGATATCAGCAAACGGCCTGTTTTTGAACGGAGATCCTCATTAAGAATCATGCCTGTTTTAAGATCGGCAAATAATACATCAGTTTTTTCATACTTTTCAATACCGCCGATCAGTGATTCAATGGCAGACAGCACAGCCGGATCATATTTTCCAGGCAGACTTTTAAGATGCCTTATAATTTTGCTTTTTTCGGTTCCTTTTGCTTCCAGAATATCAAAATCTATAGCTGCTTTTAAAATTCTTGCGCCGACAGGAATATTTTCGCCCTGCCTGTTGTCTTTAGGATTACCCGATCCGTCAAAGAATTTCTCCTGGTAGAGGATTATTTCAGCCAATTTGTCCAGACGTGGAATTTTGGAAAGCAGATCGGATGCTATCATCGGATGCATATCAAACAACTGGCTTTCCTCTCCGGCAAGTTCTTCTCCTCTGTAAAGCTTCTTCAGCGCTTCTTCCGGCAGAATAACACATCCGATCTGCGAAAGCATGGCAGCCATTTCAAGCCACCATATATTGGGAAGATCAAGCTTTTCGGCAATTTGTTTTACATGCTGTTTTATTCTGGTAGACCTTCCGAAAGCTACAGGATTTACAAGAGACAGAATTTCGTTCAGTACTGAGATGGCTCCTTTAAGGGTTTTCTCAAGAAGCTCCTTTTCGGCAATTACCAATCTATGCTGTTTGATACCGAGATTAATCACATTCTTCAGAGTATCGGGAGAGCAGGGTTTTGTCAGAAACTGGAATATGTTGCCTTCATTGACTGCGCAAATAGTTTTGTTGAGATCTGCATTGCCGGTCAGCATTATGCGGACCGTACCCGGTGCAATTTTCTTTACTTCTTTTAGAAATTCTATCCCGTTCATCTCAGGCATTTGCAGATCGGAAACAACTACTGAATAAGGGCCGTTTTTTTTGATTGCGGCAAGCCCTTCATGAGGACCCTGTGCTGTATGTAAATTAAAATCATTCCTCAAATGCCGCCTTATTCCTGACAGGAAATTAATATCATCATCAACAATAAGAATTGCTTCATTCATTGTTTTCACCCTTGTTATTTATAGTTGCAGCCATTTTAAGCCACTCAGCGATTCGGTCGTTCAAACCGATTTTGTTAAAATAACTATAATTAATCTTCGGAATATTTGCAGCCGATAAATCCGGTTGACTTCCACAATGTTCCAGGCCGTTGGCCATATGCACAATGCTCAAAGGAACAAAACCATCTACAACGGAATCCATAGGAGAATGATGAAATGCGACAGTCTCTACAATAACGTCAGGCATTCCCCATAATCCTAATAAATATGCGCCTACTTCAGAATGAGTTGTTCCAAATATCTGCCGTTCCACTTCATTATCGGGAATGTTCCGGCATTTTGCCATATCAAGAACCTCTTTATATTTTTCCGGCATATTGGCTGCAAGAACCAGTTTGCCGATATCGTGAAGCACTCCGGATATAAAGGCCTCGTCTGTCATATATTTGGGGAAATTTTCCAGGACGGCCAGCTTTTTGGCGATTGCTCCGGTTTTTATACTATGATTAAGGAGTGTTTCAATTTTAAAGGGAAAAGAATTATTATGTTCATACTTGGAAAATATACCGATTGAGAGGATGAGGGCTTTTACAGTGTCAAGACCGAGCAGGCTGACCGCTTCCTCTGCGTGTGATATATGTCTTGGAATACCATAAAAAGAGGAATTGACAAGTTGGAGAACTTTAGCAGTCATGCCAAGGTCTTTGGCAATTGTTTCTCCAATATCCTTTATAGAACATTCAGATTGCTCAAGGAGTTCAACTACTTTAACATAAAGAGACGGAGCGCTGGGCAGAGAATCCATCCTGGCAATAAGTCCCTGTATTTTATCATTGTTGAGAAGATCGCGTAATGCAACGGCTCTGTTTATAGTATTTTTAAGTATATCCGGAACGCATGGTTTTGCGAGATATTGATGAGCAGATTTCACTGAATTCAGGGCGGTTTTTCTATCCGATTGACCGGAGAGAATAATTCGGACAACCTGTGGATATTCCGTTTTTATTAAGTTCAGAAGAGCAGCTCCGTCCATCCCGGACATTCGCATATCAGAAACCACGACATCAAATGGCTGCTTGGCCATTAAATCCAACGCTTCGGAACCGCTTACGGCAAAGGCCATTTCCCAGTTATCCTGCAAAGGCCTTAACATACGTTTAAGACCTTGCAACATCATTTCTTCATCGTCTACAAAAAGTATTCTTGTTTTCAAATTATGCACCTAATGTTTCAGAAGTATTTTTCAATGGAAGCCTTATAATAAAAGTGGTTCCTGCACCTTCTTCGGTTTCAAAACTTAAACTGCCACAGTGTTTTTGAACAATTATTGAATGAGAGATAGCTAAACCCTGCCCCGTCCCTTTTCCAACTTCCTTTGTCGTGAAAAAAGGATCAAAAATCCTGGACCTGATATCTTTCGGTATTCCGGTTCCCGTATCTCCGATTCTTATTTCTACAAAATCATCCTTTGTGCAGGTTGACAAAGAAATAATCCCTTTTTGCTCCGGATGTTTGTTCACAACATCAGAAACAGCGTGGGCAGCATTGACTATAATATTTAAAAATACCTGATTCAGCTCTCCTGCATAAGCAAAAACCAGAGGAAGGAATTCATCAAAATCGGTCTCCATTTCCGCTGTATATTTCCACTCATTCCGGGTTACAGTAATGATATTTTCAAGAGAATGGTTTATGTCAACATTTGATTTTTCTTCTTCATCAGGGTGAGAAAAATCTTTCATGGAACGAACAATTTTCGCAACCCGCGCTATACCATCCTGTGTTTGCTGTATGGCTAAAGGGATTTCTTCGGCAAGATAATTCAGGTCCATTTTTTTCATAGCCTTTTCGGCATCATCAACAATATTATCTGTCCGGTCTCCTTGTTTTACGGCATCTATCAATTGCCGGAAATATCCGATCAACTTTTCTATATCATTATGTGCATTTTGCAGGAAAAGGATATTGTCTCCGATATAGTGAATAGGTGTATTGATCTCGTGTGCTATACCGGCTGATAGTTGACCTATTGATTCCAGTTTGCTGCTCTGGGCTAACTGTAATTCCATATGTTTTCTGTCTGTAATATCGGCCCCCATTAATAAAAAACCTGTATTATCAGCTTCTTCAAGAACCATCGGATTTAAGGTTATTCCCAAAAATCCGGATTTACCATCTGTTTTAGTAAAAAGAACATTGTCCACACTGACAGGACTGTGGCTTTCCAGGCATTTTGATATTCCGTCTTTTATCCTTTCCCATTCCCACAAACACCCGCATTCGGCAAAGGGAAGCCTTTTGACTTTTTCCGAATCGATTCCAAAAAGATTTTGGGCAACTTTGTTCCAGGTTGTTATAAGCCCGTTTGAATCCACTCCTATCAAAAACGAAGAAATTGAACGAATCAAGGTTTCATTTTCAATACCTAATTTAAGCAGGTTTTCCTGGGCCTTTTTAAGATCGGTAATATCACTCACTACTCCTATAAAGCCGGCTACTTTACCATTTGTATCTGTAAATGTAGCTCTATTACAACGTATGTAATGCCTGCTTCCGTCTTTATGCAATATCTCGTCTTCCGTTTGTTGAAATCCGGAATTGCTGAACATTTCAACTTGATATTTATGGTATTTTTTCGCCTCTCCTTCCGGCAGTATTTCAAAAACCGACTTTCCTATTATTTTGCTTTTATCCTTTCCTGAAAATTCTTCTATGGCGCTGTTACAACCTATACATAAACCATCCCTGCTTCCGTAAAATACAGGATTTGGAATGGTATCAATAAGTTTTTGTAAGAAGTCATGCTGTTCTTTCAGTTCGTTTTTTGAGTTTTCAATCCGGAGGGTTCTTTCAGCAACAAGTTGTTCGAGTTCTTCCCTGTAATGCTGCAATCCGCTTTCAGCTTCCTTGCGACCGGTAACTTCTTCATATGTGGTTATGATTCCGCTAATATTTCCATCCGGATCACGCATAGGAATCTTGTTTATATCCAGCCAGATCTCTTTGCCGTCAGCACGAATTTGAGAATCTATAATATTGTATTTTGGAGTAGTGATATCCATTGTCTTCCGATCGCCTGACATATAAAAATTCGTATCACCTTTATTCCGGGCTAAATCAATATCCGTTTTCCCCACAATATCATCTTTGCTCTCAAAGCCTGCTTCCTGCGCAAATTTTTCATTGCAACCGGAATAAACTCCGTTTTGATCTTTCCAGAAAATACGCTGCGGCATACTATCAATAACTAATTGCAGCAATTTTATGGTTTTTTCATGATGTTTCAGATTTTGTTTCAACAAATCATAATCGCGTGTCATTTGCTCATATTTATCATAAATTGATTGATTGCCCATAAAAAAAGTCCTTAGAATATTTGTTACAACATGTTCCCGTTTTCGCCCGCCTTGACCTTGACTAAACTGAAACGTTTTGAAACAGGCTCTAATAATTTGTGGATTATATGCGAATCCATCAATATATCATTATGCAAATATAATTATACAACATTCATGCCAAGAATATTGTATAATTAATTCAATATTTACAAGTAGTTTTGTCGGAATATAAAATAATTGCTGTCAAATTAATGGCATCATGTTCAAAATAATCGGGGTCTGGCTGAAGGTTAAATCAGATATAGCATAATTCATATCGGTTTTGGCGCTGAAAAAAAGCCGGTTTAAATTTATGCTGTTCGCATACTTCGGCAAAACAATAATGCCTTGAATAGATATTATATGGGTTTCAGGGTTGTATATTAATTGTTTGACTTAACTATCATAAAATGTTAAAAAAAGTATATTGTTCTATGAGCATCAACGGATACCATGCCGTGAAATCACCTTAGTCTAACCTTTGGTTTTTGGAGGGCATTATAAAGCCGCAAATGCGATCAGATATAACACAAAGAAAACTTGCCGAAGAAGCATTAAAGCAAATTCAACAGCATTATCGCAATTTATTCGAAGAAGCCCCTGTTATGTATGTTATTACCCGCAATCAGGATGGCGTGCCTGTTATCGTTGACTGCAATGCTCTCTTTTTAAGCGCTCTTGGATATACAATTTCTGAAGTGCTGAAACATCCGCTGGCAGACTTTTACACTTCACAATCGCGCACCGAATTGCTGGAATGCGGCGGATATCAGCGTGCACTGAAAAACCGTTTTACACAGGAAGATAGACAGCTTGTAGCAAAAGACGGCAGAATTATTGAAACAATGATGAGAGCTGTTCCTGAAATAGATAAAGATGAGCAGGGAAATGTGAAGGGCGCCCTTTCAACAGCTCGTGATATTACAGAACAAAGGCAAATAGAAATGCAGCTCAGAATGAAAATAGATGAGCTGCAGCGCTGGAACAAAGCCGTTATGGGCCGCGAAATGCGTGTTATTGAACTAAAGCGCGAGGTAAACGAGCTTTTGGTAAAATCGGGGCAGCGCCGCGTTATACTGCCTGCAATCAGTGATTAACCGGTAAGCGATAACATGAACCATAAAATATCCGCTCAAAATACTTCTAAACTGAAAAATCCAACATCATTCCGCTGGTTTGCGCCAGCCCCTTTATTATTACTGTTTATGCTGATTATTGTTGGAATAACCGAATATTTATATATTAAGCAGCAGTATCGGGCAGCCAAAAAAGCAGCACAAACTGAAATTTCTGCTGTAGCCAATCTTAAAGTAAATCAGATCGAATACTGGTACAAAAATCGCTTAAAAGACGCTGAGGCGGTTTCGAATAATTTAATACTTCAAATGAAAGTACAGCAATTTTTTGCCAACCCAAACAACGCAGAAGTGAAGGCAGAATTACTCGGATGGATGGAAAACCAGCAGAAATATAATGATTACAAGATGATGGTGCTATACAACTCTGAAGGCACGCCGCTGTTGTCTGTTCCAAAAGATTTGGCCGCTTTCGATATTTCACACGACAGATATTTTCAGGATGTTTTGCGTTCAAAAGATATTTTGCCGATAGATCTGCATCAGGATAATGATACCTGGAAATATATCCATTTTAGCATATATATTCCGGTTAAAAACACACTGGGTGCAAAGGATAAGGATATGGTAACCGGAGTCTGGATGATACAGATTGATCCCTACAGGGTTTTGTATCCTCTGATTCAAACATGGCCATCTGCAAGAAAAAGCGCTGAGACTCTTCTTGTGCGGCGTGAAGGAAATGACGTTTTGTTTTTAAATGAATTACGATACCGCCAAAATACAGCGCTTAAGCTGCGGTTACCGGTTAAAACCGGTTGGCGGCTT
This sequence comes from Desulfobacterium sp. N47, assembly GCF_051233685.1. Taxonomy (NCBI): domain Bacteria; kingdom Pseudomonadati; phylum Thermodesulfobacteriota; class Desulfobacteria; order Desulfobacterales; family Desulfobacteriaceae; genus Desulfobacterium; species Desulfobacterium sp. N47. The sequence goes on along the minus strand of NZ_JBAMMY010000292.1, from coordinate 8,425 downwards.
CCGGCAGCTATGGCTTTAACAGGCTATGAGGGCATTGTGGAGGGTCTTGACTACCGGAAAGAGCCGGTACTTGCCGATGTGAGAAAGATACCCGGGACAAAATGGTTTATGGTAGCAAAGATAGATTTCAAAGAAATGTATGCGGATTTGTACCAGCAGATATTGCTGAACGGAATCGCGCTTCTTGCCCTGCTTTTATCCGTATCACTTGGCTTAAGGCTTTTGATGAGACAGCACGATAACCGGATGCTTCAAAAAGAGCTTGCCTTAGAACAGGAGCGAAGAGCCTCCATGGAAGCCCTGGCCGAAAGCAGGCAAAAAGCCGCTTTTCTGGCAGATGTGATCGATAAATCATCTCAGCCTTTTCTTGTGGGTTATCCTGACGGTAGAATCGGCATATTTAACAATGCTTTCGCAAAACTGCTTGGTTACAGCAAAGAAGAGATTGAAAAAATAAACCAGGCAAATTATTTTGCCCAGGAACGTTCTGAGGGCGAATTGTTGAAGCTGAAGGAGTTAAATAGCACAGGTCAGCCTGTCCGGTATGAAAAAGAATACATCCGTAAAGACGGAAGGCGCATTCCAATCGAACTGTTGGTACATCTTATTAGAAAGGAAAATGGCCGGCCTGACTATTACTATGCTTTTATAACCGATATCTCAGAGCGCAAACTTGCCGAAAAATATCTGCAGGAAAGCAAAGAACGGTTGCAACTGGCACTTACTGCCGCCAATCAGGGGACGTATGATCTTAACATAGAAACCGGTGAAGCCAAAACCAACCCTGAATATGCAATGATGCTTGGCTATGATCCGGCCCCCTTTGTGGAAACAAACGATAAATGGATAGAGCGCCTCCATCCTGATGACCGCGAACGCGTTACCAAAACATTTAAAGAATACATCGTGGGCAAACTTCCGGTCTACCGGGTAGAATTCAGGCAGCAGACAAAATCCGGAGATTGGAAATGGATTCTTTCTCTGGGAAAGATTGTTGAATATAGCGCTGAAGGAAAACCGCTTCGTATGCTGGGAACGCATACCGAGATAACTGAGCAAAAGCTGGCGGAAGAAAAAATCCTAAAAAGCGAAACTCTTCTTAAAAAAGCCCAGGAAATAATGCATATTGGAGGCTGGGAATATGATGTGGAAAGCAGGAACATGTTATGGAGCGATGAGGTTTATAATATCCACGGCGTAACAAAAGACTACGATCCAAACAATCCTGACTTTGCAAAGCTGTTTTACCTGCCTGAAGACCAGGAAAAAATAAACAAACTATTCCTGCGAACCCTTGAATACGGTGAACCCTATGATCATGTTTTGCAGTCAATGAAGGCAGATGGAACGCTGATATGGGTGCGGACGAGCGGACAGGCTGAACGCAAAGAAGGCGAAACAATCCGCGTATTCGGCAATATAATGGATGTAACGGAACCCAAGCAGGCAGAGCAACGTATGCTTGCCGCAAACGAAGAAATACGGATACTGCTTGAAGATGCCGAAAAATCACGACAGGCGCTGTTAAGCGTTGTGGAGGATCAGAAGGAGGCCCAGAGGCAAGTCCGGAAATTAAACGCCGAGCTGGAGCAGCGTGTGCAGGAACGCACTGCGCGGCTCGAAATTGTAAACAAAGAGCTTGAAGCATTCAGTTATTCCGTTTCTCATGATTTAAGGTCTCCGCTGCAACACATAACCGGTTTTGGAGAATTGCTTTCCAAGCACGCAGCCGGAGCTCTTGATGAAAAAAGCAGGCACTATTTGAAAGTCATCAAAGATTCAACAGCCAGGATGGCGGATTTGATTGAGGATCTTCTGTCGTTTTCACGGATGGGCCGCTCCGAAATGATGAGAAAGAACATAAACCTTAACAATCTGGTAAATGTAGTGTTAAAGGAATTTGATATAGATACAAAAGAAAGAAATATTGAATGGAAAATCCACCCGCTTCCTGAAGTTTCGGGAGATCCCGCCATGCTGAAACTTGTATATGTAAACCTAATTTCCAATGCAATAAAATTTACAAAAGAGCGGGAAATGGCCATTATCGAAATAGGAAGCAAAGAAGAAGACAGCGGTGAAACGTTTTTCTATGTAAAGGATAATGGAGCAGGTTTTGATATGAAATACGTCGATAAACTCTTTGGCCTCTTTCAGCGCCTGCACCGCGCCGAAGATTTTGAAGGCACCGGCCTTGGTCTTGCCAATGTCCGCAGAATTATACATCGTCATGGTGGAGAAACCAGGGCCGAAGGAGAAGCGGATAAAGGGGCTACAATATATTTTAGCTTGCCGATATCTGTAGAAAAGAACAACGAAAAGCGAATATCAATGGGTAACAAAAAATTTTTGATAGGTTAACAGTAAGGTGTTATAGCATACGTACCCATACCCAATCGGAACAGTTTTATGACAATCGCTATAACCTAAGAAATCTTATTTAATGACAATCGCTATCCAAATTTTGAATTTCGGCATTTATGGAGAATCTATGAATATTGCGTTAAAAAAAATTCTGCTGGTGGAAGACAATGCAAACGATGTGGAGTTGGCCATGGAAGCTTTTGCAGAAACCAACATTGCAAACGCAGTTGATGTAGCCCATGATCCCCGATCCCTGTTTCCTGACACCTGACTATATGAAACAAAACCTGAATATACTTAACCTTGAAGATAGTCCCGTTGATTCTGAGCTGATAAAGGAAATTCTTTTAGATGCCGGAATTGAGTGCAAACTAATTCGTGTTGATAATGAAAAAGACTATCTTTGGGCAATAGAAAATCATAATATCGATATTATACTCGCAGATTACACGCTTCCTTTATTTGACGGCCTGTCTGCGTTGAAAATTGCACTGAAAAAATGCCCTGATGTGCCCTTCATTTTTGTTACCGGTACGCTGGGCGAGGAGATTGCTGTTGAATCTTTAAAAAGCGGCGCAACAGATTATGTTCTTAAAGACAGGCTTTTGAGGCTTGTCCCTGCGATTCAGGGGGCTTTGAATGAAGCCGGATTAAAAATAAAGCGAAAGCAAAGCGAATATGCCTTGATCGAGTCGAAGGAAAAATACCGGGAGCTGGTCGAAAATATCAGCGGTATACTTTATATATTGGATACCAAAGGAACTGTAACTTACATCAGCCCGTCGGCTGAATTATTGATAGGATATGGTCCATCTGAAATTGTAGGGCATTCTTTTCTCGAATTCGTTTTTCCCCAAGGCAATCCCATTATCTATAATCAGTTTGAAAAAAGGTTAGCCGGGGATACCGGAGCATTTGAACACCGGCTTATCAAAAAATCAGGAGAACCTGTATGGGTTAGTTCTTCAAGCCGCCTGATTATCAGGGAAAATAAAATTGTCGATTTACGCGGGCTGATTACCGATATCGATCAAGGCAAAAAGTCCAAAGAAAAAATAAAAGAAAGCCTTAAAAGGCTCCAAAATGCCACCAGAGGAATTATACAGGCTATGGCATTAACCATGGAAACCCGCGACCCATATACAGCAGGACATCAGAGGCGTGTGGCCGCGCTGGCTAAGGCAATAGCCATAGAAATGGATTTGTCTGCACAACAGACAGAGGGAATCGATATGGCCGGATCAATCCATGATCTTGGCAAGCTATCGGTTCCGGCAGATATTTTAAGCAAGCCATCGAAATTGAGTGAAATTGAATACAGGCTTATAAAGACTCATCCTGAAGCAGGGTATAATATCTTAAAAAATATAGAATTCCCATGGCCTGTTGCACAAATTGTATTACAGCACCACGAAAGAATGGATGGTTCAGGATATCCGAAGGGCTTGAAAGGAGAAGAAATTCTTGTAGAAACCCGGATATTGAGCGTAGCCGATACTGTAGAGGCCATATCATCACACCGCCCTTATCGTCCTGCTCAGGGAATTGATAAAGCTCTGGAGAAAATTTCCAAAAATAAAGGCATCCTCTATGATCCGGCAGCTGTTGATGCCTGCCTTATACTTTTTAATGAGAAGGGGTTTAAGTTTTGATTAATTGAATAGCGAATACCGTTTATCGTTGTTCGGGAAGAGGCGATTATGAAATTTTCCAAAAAAGCTTCCATAAGCAATAAAATTTATACGTTTATTGGCACTACCGTTGCGTCTTTTATACTTCTTTTCGCTGTTTCAGCTTTTTTGATGGTGGTGATTAATATGGTAGGAATAGTGACGAGAGCCGAACACAAAACGGTGATTGAATATACTGATGGAATCTCGGCGTTCAGGGAATATCTGCTGAAACAAAAGGATGACCCTTCTTACCAGGGGGCTGGTACCGGAGATTTATCATATAATGACTTTATAAAACATCTTAATAGCTCCATAGCCGGAACAATGGTTATCACGGATTTAGTGAAAGCAACAAATCCAGAATCTTTAGATGATATTGCCGGAAGAGTTTCAAAAACTTTTGAAACAATAAATTATAATCATGCGAAAACTATGGCTATAGTGGCGGTTCTTCTTCCTCAAAGTCAGCTGTGGAGACAACTCGGCGATACTTCATCAGCTTCTTTCAATAATATGAAGCAGCAGCTCATGTTGGCGGAACAATATCATAAAAAAGATAATATGAACGAACTCTGGCAGATGGCACAAATTTTTGAGCTTGATAAAAAAAATAAAGAACTTTTTACTGAATACACTTCTGAAATTGAAGCTTATTCATCATGGATCGTTTCGGTTTCTTTATGGATTTTTATTATATTGGCCTGCATATTAATTGCTTTAAACACTTTTATCGGTATTAAAATTGTACGTTCCATAACATTTCCTCTTAAGATATTGACCGGAAGTGCAAAAATAATTGCTGCCGGTGATTTTTCTCGGCAGGAGATTGCTGTAAAATCAAATGATGAAATAGGCACTCTAACGCTTGCCTTTAACAATATGACCCGGGCATTAAAAGAAAATAAAATAAATGAACAGAAACAGAATTGGTTAAAAACCGGCAAGGCGGAATTGGGCGAACGAATTCGCGGCGAACAGGATCTTGCCGTATTAGCCCAAAAGATTATCGAATACCTTTGTATCCGACTGGACGCAAAGATTGGGGCGCTTTATTTGGTCCAAAACAAAAACATGCTTCAGTTGACCGGTGGCTATGCCTGCAAAAAAAGAAACGAAATTCCCGATAAGTTCGAATTCGGCGAAGGTCTGGTGGGTGAAGCTGCGAGGCAAAAGGAAAGCATCATCATAAACAATGTTCCAAAAGACTATATAAAAATAAATTCCGGTCTGGGTGAATCCTCTCCCCACAACATAATAGTTACTCCATTTTTCTATGAAGATGAACTAAAAGGAGTAATCGAGGTTGGATCATTTCAGGAATTTACCGATATGCAGAAGGATTTCCTTGATGAGGCAGGTAAAGGGATTGCCATTTCCATATATGCCTGCGAAGCTTATATCCGCACCCGTTTGCTTCTGGAAGAAACACAGGTGCAGGCCGGAGCATTAAGGGTTCAGCAGGAAGAACTCCGGCAGACAAACCAGGAACTTGAGGAACAAACCCTGGCTTTGGGAGAATCTGAAGAAAAACTGAAGAACCAGAAGAATGATTTACAGCAAATAAATACAGAGCTGGAAGAAACTGCTATGTTACTCGAAAAGCAAAAAGAAAATATCAGAAAAAAGAATGTTGAGCTGGAAGAAGCAAAAAGGCTTATCGAACAAAAAGCACGGGATCTGGAGCTGGCGAGCAAATACAAATCTGACTTTCTGACAAATATGTCGCATGAGCTTAGAACGCCGCTGAACAGTATTCTCATTCTCTCCAGGCTGCTTTCCGAAAACAAAAAGGGAAACCTTGATCAAAAAAATATTGAATTTGCACAAACTATTAATGGCGCCGGAGCAGATCTCTTAAAACTGATCAATGAGGCATTAGATCTTGCCAAAGTGGAAGCCGGCAAAATGGAATGCAGTTTTGAACAGCTGGAAATAGCGGATTTGACTGACACTTTAAAGCGCTATTTTATGGCCATAGCTGAGGAAAAAGGCCTCATATTTACAATAAATCAGAAAGATGGGATTCCTTCCGGCTTTGTTTCCGACAGACAGAAGGTTGAGCAGATTATAAAAAATCTTCTTTCAAATGCTTTTAAATTTACCGAAAAAGGTACAATCTCTCTTGATGTTTTTCGTCCCGATAATACTGTTGATCTCACACTATACGGCCTTGTAAACAAAAACACCATTGCATTTTCCGTTTCAGATACAGGGATAGGTATTCCGGAAGACAAAAAACAATCGATTTTTGAAGCATTTCAACAGGCAGATGGAACTACATCAAGAAAATATGGGGGAACAGGGCTGGGCCTTACAATTTCAAGAAAAATGGCAAAACTGCTGGGAGGAGAAATTACACTTGAAACTACAGAAGGCAAGGGCACAGTCTTTACACTATATATTCCCGAAATTCCCCCGGAACAGGAAATTAAGGATGTACACAAAGAACCGCACGGTGTTGCGTTAGCGGCAAAATCATCTGAAACAGTTACGGCAGGCAAGGCAGACAGAACAAGCTTTTATCAAAAAGCCGAACCATTGCAAACAGAACTGGAATCTATAAAAGATGATAGAAAAATCATTAATCCTGATGACAAGTCAATTTTAATAATCGAAGATGATTCAAAATTTGCGGAGGTTTTGCTCGATCTTGCACGTGAAAGAGGTTTCAAGGGCCTGATAGCGGGTTCCGGAGAAACAGGTCTGCACTTTGCCGATTATTATAAGCCGAATGCTGTTATTTTAGATATCGGCTTGCCGGGGATGGACGGGTTGAGCCTTATGGAAAGATTAAAAGAAAATGCCGCAACCCGCCATATCCCTGTTCATTTCATTTCTGCTTCAGATGATAAAAGTATAATTGCCATGAGAATGGGGGCGATCGGATATCTTACCAAACCGGTGTCTTTAGAAGATATTGATTCGGTTTTTAAAAAGATAGAAAATATCATTACCAAGAAGGTAGGGCGTCTTCTGGTTGTGGAAGATAATGAAATTGAACGAAACAATATTGTCGAGTTGCTTGAAGGCAAAGATGTTCAGATTGAAATTTCCGGTGGCGGAGATGCAGCCTATGAACTTTTGAAAACAGGAACATTTGATTGCGTGATTCTTGATCTTGATCTGGAGGATATGTCCGGGCCTGACTTTATAAAAAAGATTAAAAATGATAAAAACATAAGTGATATTCCGGTTATTATCTATACCGGAAAAGAATTCTCACGTGAAGATGAGGCCGTTTTGAACAGGCAGGCCGGAGCTATAATAATAAAAGGTGCGAAGTCCTATGAAAGACTTCTTGATGAAACAACCCTTTTTTTACATCGTGTAGAAAAAGATCTTCCCAAACAAAAACAAAAGATGATCCGCATTGTCCATGATAAGGAATCGGTGTTTAAAGATAAAAAAGTCCTTATTGTAGATGATGATATGCGAAATGTTTTTGCCGTATCAAACATTATCGAGGAAAAGGGGATGGAAGTTCTTGTGGGTAAAAATGGCAGGGAAGGCCTGGAACGCTTAAACGGCAATCCGGATATTGATCTTGTTCTGATGGATATAATGATGCCCGAAATGAACGGATATGAAGCAATGACTGAAATAAGAAAACAAATGAGATTTAAATCTCTTCCGATTATTGCACTCACTGCCAAGGCTATGACCGGCGAAAGGAATAAATGCCTGGAAGCAGGAGCCAGTGACTATCTGGCAAAACCCTTTGATATTGATAAATTGCTCTCTCTTATGCGGGTGTGGCTATATCAAAAATGAAGGATATGGGAAACGAAAATATAGAGGTAAAGCTTCTTCTGGAAGCAATCTATCTGAAATATGGTTATGATTTCAGAAATTACTCTATGGCTTCCATAAAACGGCGATTATTTCACAGGCTTTTGGCCTCGGAACTTAAAAGTCTTTCCGAAATGCAGTATAAACTACTATACGATACTGCTTTTTTTGAAACCATACTTTTAGATCTTTCTATAAATGTAACCGAAATGTTTCGTGAGCCATCGCTTTACCTGGCGCTTAGAACAAAAGTGGTGCCCGTTTTGGAGACATACCCTTTTATAAAAATATGGAATGCAGGATGTTCGTCCGGTGAAGAAGTCTATTCTATGGCTATTCTGCTTAAAGAAGAAGGCCTTTATCAAAGGGCGCAGATTTATGCAACCGACTTTAATGAGGTCATACTGAATAAGGCGAAAGAAGGGATTTTCTCTATTGATTGTATGAAAAAATATACTTTTGAGCTAATTTCAAAACGATTAAAGGCGGCTTGTTAAACAGGTCAACAGTTGAAATCCCGGCAATAGAGCGGACTTAAGGGCTCCGATTTTCATTGGAGAACCACAAAAGGCAATAAATGCCGAGTTTTTGACAATACC
>NZ_JBAMMY010000290.1:0-20405 GCF_051233685.1 Desulfobacterium sp. N47 | reverse complement strand
GAGCTCTTTTTCTGATTTTCACTATAAATTTTTCCCCATCGTATATAACCCTCCCAGGCATATCGATAAACTTTCTGAAAATGGTTGGGGCGATATTGGTTTCAAAACGCCTTAAGTCCTGTGCAAAGCGATGATAAAAGGTGTCTGCTATTAATGTCCATAATATATCAAGTGGTCTCATCTGGATTATTTTGAAAAACTTGCCGACGGAGAAGCCGCAATGCGTCATGACCGCGCCATCCAAAATCGTATCCGTATGGCGCGCTTTCCGGTGATCAAAACCATGGATCAGTTTGACTGGGTCTGGCCGAAAAGCATTAACCGTCTCCAGGTACAAAATCTCTTTCGGCTTCAGTTTATCGGGAACAAATCAAATGTAATCTTTCTTGGCGGCGTCGGACTTGGCAAAACCCATTTGGCCTCAGCCCTGGGTTATAGCGCTTGTCTGAATGGAAACACAGTTTTGTTTACAACAGCAATTGATATAATCAACACGCTCTCGGCAGCCCAGTTTGCCGGGCGCATGAAACAGGAGCTAAAAAAATATACAAGACCGGCTCTTTTGCTAATTGATGAACTCGGCTTTTTGCCAATCGACAAAAAGGGAGCTGACCTTTTGTTCCAGGTAATCAGCCTTCGATACGAATGTGGCGCCATAGTGATTACTTCCAACCGGGCTTATAAAGACTGGCCGGAAATCTTTAATAACGACAGCACACTGACTTCAGCCATTCTCGACAGGCTGTTGCATCATGCCGAAACCGTAATCATTAATTAAGGGCAAAAGCTACCGTATGAAAGACCGGATCGAAACCTAAAAACGTCTGTTCTGCTATCAATGGAGTCGGCATACAATATGTCGGTTCCTATTTTCCATTGAAATTTTAAACCGCTAGATTATTGGTGCTTTCATGCCGCCGGTAACACAAAGTAACTCCTTCATACATTCTTCTTATCGCAGGTTTGGGTGTAGCTGTGTTATGTAAAAAATATCTCAAAATAAAGAAATACTGGGGAATATCAAAAAACAACAAAACATAGTTGCAGTAATTTTCTGCAATAACACATGATAAGTTCTTTTATATTTTTTTTATTGTATAATATTATCAGGTTCATGATGGCGCTCTTCCCATTCGGCGACTAACTTGATGATATCTGAGGATTTATTTGCAGAAAGAACTTCCTTGCGCCATTTGTCACTTCGTGCCATTTTGCTGATTGTTGCAAGCATAGACAAATGGCTTTCAGGTGAATCGGCAGGGGAAAGCAGAAGCATCATAATCCTGGCGCTACGTTCAGACCTCTGATCCTGTATGCCTGCTTTGCCTATGCCAAGAGCTACAAGGGGGGTTTGCAGGTCGATTATCCGTGCATGGGGAATTGTTACATCCTCACCGACAAAGGTTTCCCCCTGTTTTTCACGCTCAAGAAGAGCTATCCATGCTGATTTTTTTAATTCGGTTTTTTCGCTGCAACAAGCATCCAGCAAGCGGTTAATTGCTTCCTCTTTTTCAATGCGCTTATTCCATATAAGAACACTCATTTTCTTCAGAAATGCGTTGTTCTCCAAAGCCGGTTTCGTCTTTTCCTGATCTATAGGATGTGTTTTTTCAGCAGGACTTGAAGTTTCTGAAGAAAGCATATCATCCGGTATTACTCTTGTATCAAGGACAACAACGGTTATACCCTTGCCTTCGGTAATAAGCCGTTCCGCTATACTGACTTCACCACGCAAGCGCCGCCAGAAAGGCACCTTTTTCCCGGGTGTACCAATAACAATATGCCCTACACGGTATTCCCTGGCAAATTGCAGAATAGTCTTTACTATATCGTCACCCCTATATGTAAAAGATGTGGCGCCTAATTGTTGTGCGAGTGTAAGTGTGTTGGAAAGCTTTCGCTGAGTCGCCGCATCAATAAGTGTAGGACGTTCCTTAGAAGTTTGAACATACACAGCATACCAGTTGCGATTTAATCGCCCGGCAAGACGGGAGGCAAAGCGAAGCAGCGCCTCGCTATTTGGTCCTCTTGAGCTAAGGCAGACCATAACTTGATCCGGGTTTGAGGGAATATCTTCTTCTGATAGCGGATCGCGACGACGCGAGTCGATTTGCGAGGCAAGCTCACGCAGAGTCAGTTCGCGCAGTTGCTCGAGATTTGCCGGCTTAAAGAAATTCACAAGAGCGGTTTCGATACGCTCCCTGGTATAAACTTTTCCCTCCTTTAAACGGCGCTGCAAGTCCTCTGTAGTAATATCCACATTTACAATCTGGTCGGCTTCCGCAACAACCCGATCCGGAATCCTTTCCCGAACCCTGACTCCGGTTGCGCGCTCGACAGTTTCATAAAGGCTTTCCAGGTGCTGGATGTTCAGAGTGGATATGACATGAATACCTGCAGAAAGTATTTCTTCCACATCCTGATATCGCTTTGCATTCTTACTGCCCGGCACATTGGTGTGGGCCAGTTCATCTATGAGTACAACACTCGGGCGGCGTGATAAAATAGCCTCGAAATCCATTTCATCAATGACAATCCCTCGATAGGTGATCTTGCGTCGAGGAATAATCTCCAGCCCTTCAACCAACGCTTCGGTTTCCATCCTTCCATGGGTTTCGACAAGTCCGATGGCCAGGTCAATTCCATCCTCCCTGATTCGGTGTCCTTCAAGAAGCATTTGATAGGTCTTGCCCACCCCGGCCGCATAACCCAGATAAATTTTCAACCTGCCTCGCTGAGACCGGCGAATCAAACGGAGGAAATTGTCGGCGCGATTCCCGTTCATATCGACTCGATTATCTTGTGGCTTTAAAGGTCGCATTCTCGTGGACAACCTCCTGGAGTGCATTCAAACGATCTAGACATAAAGCCATCACATGTCGCTTTTGACCCAGAGATTCTGCAAGAGAGCGAATGTTGCTGTTACGACGTGACAGTTCGATAATTTTTGCGTTAATGGTCTGAAACTCCCGGTAGGATTTCAGCGCTTCGCCGAGAAGTCGTTTCCCTGTCCCACCCACCAGTGCATCCAGGCGGTTCAGGGCAACATTTTCCTTCTCATCAAGCTGTTTTATGTTTACCTCTATGGCATCCATGCCCGCATCTGTTGTTTCGGCGATATGGGGAGCTTCGAGAGTGTAAATATCAAGAACATCCGTAAGCGCTTTGGATGATAGCCGTATTACGACTGCTTTATCGGGATGAGAGGCCGCCGCCCAATCCATCAGTTCATTGAGCGCCTTCTCCATATGCCTTATCGCCACAGCGGCGGGACCAAAGCAAAGCCGAAAAGCTTTAAGGTTGGTGTTTTGAACCGCCAGCGACAAGACTTCATTGTCTATCCCTCGCAGCTTCTCCCAGCACGCGGTGAAATCATCGAGACTCTTTGCCTCTTCACTGTTCTTTTGGACAAGTGCTTCAAATGCAATCCGGGCTCTTTCCACCTTTTGAGATGCCTGGATGGACTGCTCGGCAAAGGCCTTCGATGTCTCATCCGTATCGGCCATTACTGAACTCTTTTCGGCTTCGGCAGATGTGAGCAGTTCGTTTTTCATGGTTTGTACCAGGTTGGTTTTAATGACCGATTTCTCATATTCGGTTTTCAGCCGGTTCATATTTTGGCGGTTGATAAAGAAAAATACGATAAAAAAAAGCAACACGGCCAGAGATATGACTATGCCTATCTGAAGACTGGGCATGCCCTTATTTGAAAATAATGACTTTTTCATTTTACCAATTTATCCAATGTCATGTTCACAAACAATACGTTCACCAATGGTTCGGGGGCAAGAAACCCACCCGCACGTTTGGCATGACGATCCAGAAGAGTCTGAACCGAAAGGACGGATATCCCTCTCGCCTCAGCGACTCGAGCCGCCTGATACTTCGCTGACTTTAGTGTTATGTGTGGATCCATGCCACTGCCGGATGCGGTTACCATGTCGGCAGGTATGAAATTCCCTTCTTCCATGCCCAGCCGGGCCATAATTTTTTCCGCTCTTTTGCGAAGCGCTGGATTGGTTGGTGACCAGTTGCTGCCACCGGTGGCCGACGCGTCATACTTTGCGGCAGAAGGCCGGGGCCAGAAATATTCGGGGCGCGTGAATGCCTGAGCAAGTACTTCGCTTCCAATAACTTCTCCATGATCATTTTGGAGGATGGATCCATTAGCCGTATAGGGCGCCATAATCTGACCAATGCCCAGGATCGTCAGGGTATAGAGTACGCAGCAAATAAACATGGTCGTTAGAACAATTCGACCCGACATCATAACTTGATGGGAAATACTTATCTTTTCAACGTTCGTATTCATCGATAACCTCCTACAGAATTCCGGTGATGCTCAGTGCCATATCGATCAGCTTGATGCCGACAAACGGCGTAATAACCCCGCCTAAGCCATACACGAACAAATTGCGTCTTAAGATGCTGCCCGCTCCCATGGGCCGATACTTCACGCCCTTGATGGCGATGGGAATGAGCAGCGGAATAATGATCGCGTTGAAGATCAGAGCCGAAAGAATAGCGCTTTGCGGCGTTGCCAGACCCATAATGTTCAAAGCTGCCAGCTGAGGAATAGCCAGCATGAACATGGCCGGAATGATGGCGAAGTATTTGGCCACATCATTGGCAATGGAAAAAGTGGTAAGCGATCCCCGGGTCATGAGCAGTTGCTTACCGATCTCGATGACCTCGATCAGCTTGGTGGGATCACTGTCCAGATCGACCATATTGCCCGCTTCCTTGGCGGCCTGGGTGCCGGAGTTCATGGCAATGCCGATATCTGCTTGTGCCAGGGCCGGCGCGTCGTTGGTGCCGTCACCCATCATGGCGATGAGCCTTCCCGCACGTTGTTCCCTGCGGATATACTCTAACTTGTCTTCCGGCTTGGCCTCGGCAATGTAATCATCGACACCAGCCTCCCGGGCAATAGCGGCAGCAGTCAGAGGGTTGTCGCCCGTGACCATGACCACCCGCAGCCCCATGGCCCGGAGACGGTCAAACCGGTCCCGAATAGCTGGCTTGAGAACATCAGACAGGGCGATGACTCCCAGAATGCTCTTTGCTTCGGCGACAACAATCGGCGTTTTCCCCTGGCGGGCAACTTGATCCACGAGTTGGGGGAGATTTTCAGGGAGTGAGCCTCCTTGTTCCCGGACATATGCTTGTATGGCGTCGGTTGTTCCTTTGCGGTAAGAACGTCCATCCGGAAGATCCAGACCGCTCAACCGTGTTTGTGCGGAAAATTCAATGATCGTGCTGTCCCGGTTTTCAAGAGGCGCCTTGTCTCCCAGAATATCCTCTCCAAGGGCTACAATGGATTTTCCTTCCGGCGTCCGATCTCCAAAGGATGCACACATGGCGGCCTCGGCAATCTGTTCTTTTGTTACACCCTGCAAGGGATGGTATTCGGTCGCCTGCCGGTCACCCATGGTAATCGTACCGGTCTTGTCGAGCAAAAGGGTATCGATGTCTCCGGCAAGTTCCACGGCTTTTCCGCTTTTGGCCAGGACATTCGCCGAAAGGGCGCGGTCCATTCCGGCAAGTCCGATAGCGGCCAAAAGTGCGCCAATGGTGGTTGGAATCAGGCAGACCAAAAGAGCGATCAAGGTCGGAATCGGCAAATCCACGCCGAAGTACCGACCGATCGGCCAAAGCGCCCCGGTCACCATGAGAAAGGCAAGGGTCAGCCCGGCCAATGTCACGGTCAGCGCCAGCTCGTTGGGCGTTTTCTGCCTGACTGCTCCCTCTACCAGGGCGATCATGCGGTCAAGAAAGGACTCTCCCGCCCCTGCGGTTATACGAATTTTGATTTGATCAGAAAGAACGCGTGTGCCACCCGTGACCCCGGAACGATCACCACCCGCTTCCCGGACGACAGGCGCGGACTCTCCGGTGATGGCCGATTCATCCACGGATGCTGCGCCCTCGGTCACCTCACCATCACTGGGGATGGTCTCCCCGGCGGAAACCAACACGACATCGCCTTTCCGGAGTTCATCCGAACTGATCTCCTCGATTGCATCCCCTGACACCCGGCGAGCCATGGTCCGGCTTCTGGTTTGCTTCAAGGTATTTGCCTGTGCCTTGCCTCGTGCTTCAGCCAGGGCTTCCGCGAAATTGGCGAACAGAACGGTCAGCCACAAAATAAACGTGACGGAAAGGGTGTATCCAATACTCCCGCTCTGCCCGAACAGATCCAAAAACAGCACCAGCGTCGTCATTATCGCACCGACCTCAGTGACGAACATGACCGGGTTCCGGGCCATAACCCATGGCTTGAGCATGACCACAGCCTGCTTTGCGGCTATGCGCATGAGATGCCTGTCAAATAGTGAGGTTCCCCTGGCTTTGCGCCGTGCGAGTTTTGCTTCGACCGTTTTGTTTATAGTTTCCATAATAATATAAGCTCCTCTATCCCTGTCATTACATTCCAGCTGAAGACAGATGTTCAGCTATTGGCCCAAGAACCGCTGCAGGCAGAAACAGCAGCGCGCCGATAAAAATGATACTGCTCAGAATCACCAACCCGAATAGCGGTGTATCCGTGCGCAGGGTTCCAACACTTTCCGGGGTGGGTTTCTTCGCCGCCAGAGACCCGGCAATCGCCAGCGGCAGAATGATGGGTATAAACCTGGCCAGCAGCATGATCATGCCCGTTGCCAGATTCCAGGGAACCGTATTGTCCCTAAGGCCCTCAAACCCCGAACCATTGTTGGCTGCGGCGGAACTGAATTCGTAGAGAATTTCGGAAAAGCCATGAAAACTAGGATTGCGCACCGTCCCGGCACCCCAGGCGGTGGCCGCAAATAGTGCTGTTCCGCCCAGAATGAACAGGGGATGAATGAGAATTGCCAGAAGAGCGAATTTCATCTCCCGGGTTTCGACCTTGCGCCCGAAATACTCCGGTGTTCGTCCAACCATCATACCGCTGATGAACACACCAATAATGATATACAGAAACATGTTGATCATGCCAACGCCCACGCCGCCGAAGGCGACGTTGAACCACATGCCGATCATCGGCATAAGTCCGGTCAGCGGATTGAGGCTGTCATGCATGGCGTTCACCGAACCGTTACTTGTAGCCGTTGTCAGGGCGCTCCAGGTCGGACCGGCCGGGGTTCCGAAACGAAGCTCCTTGCCTTCCATATTGCCGCCGGCTGCCACAGAAAGTCCTGCAAAAGCGGCGGTTGGCGCGCGCTCGCAGTAATTGGCAAGGCCAACCTGAACCGTCAGCAAAGCCGCCATGACGCAAAAAACAACCACCGCATGCCGCATTCGCCCGGTAATGCGACCGAACATCCAGACACAGGCCATTGGTATCAGGATGATACTGAGGCTTTCGATGATATTGGTGAAATAGGTTGCGTTTTCGAAAGGGTGAGTGGAATTCGGGCCGAAGAAGCCGCCGCCGTTGGTACCCAGTTGCTTGATGGCCACAAAGGCTGCCACAGGTCCCCGCGCTATGGTTTGCGTTACGCCTTCCAGGGTGGTCGCTACGGCTGCGCCTTGCAACGTCATGACGACACCACCC
Organism: Desulfobacterium sp. N47; assembly: GCF_051233685.1. Classification (NCBI taxonomy): domain Bacteria; kingdom Pseudomonadati; phylum Thermodesulfobacteriota; class Desulfobacteria; order Desulfobacterales; family Desulfobacteriaceae; genus Desulfobacterium; species Desulfobacterium sp. N47. The sequence continues at coordinate 12,868 of NZ_JBAMMY010000290.1, read as the reverse complement.
AGCACCAACACAGCCGCGACTATTAATGCTGCCGGCAACAGCACAAGAAAGGTCGTCCGCAGGAGATCCTGGTAGAAATTGCCGAATGCCGTTTTTCCACTAAGCCCTCTGGCAAGCGCCACCAATGCTGCAATCCCTGTGGCTGCGGAAACAAATTGCAACCACATCAAACCAAAAATTTGTGAGAAGTAACTGAGCGATACCTCACCTGAATAGTGCTGGAGGTTCGTATTCGAAGCAAAGGAGGCCGCCGTATGGAAAATCAGGCTGGGTTCCAGCACCCCCTTGCCATCGGGATTCAGCGGAAGGCGCTGCTGAAATGAAAGGATCAGATAGACTATGACGAACATGATTGCATTGAACAGCAACATAGACAGAACATACTGTTTCCAATCCTGCTCTCTCGCAACCAGGGGACCACCCGCTTTCCGCAGCCATGATTCGAGATGCCCCCGGAAGACCGACATGTTTTCCGCGGGGTCCATGGCCCAGGTCATGGCCTTTGCCAGAGGCCACGACAATAAAATGGCGCCTGCAAGGATCGATATGATGAATAAAGCTGCCATTCATAACCTCCAAACGTTAAAACCTATCAGGATTGATGATGGCGTAGATGAGATACGCCATACATATAAACAAAACAATACCAGATAAATAGACCATAATATTCTCCTATATTTTGCCGCATAGAACTGTCAGAGCAGCCAGCGCCGCAAAAAGCAACAGGCCCACAATGAGAAACATTACAAATAACATGATTTATCTCCTTCTTTTCAATTTTGCTTTTCCTGCACATCGCGCTCTTTAGCCAGAGGCAAGGTAAAACCAAAAGATGTCCCCTTGCCGATTTCGCTTTCAGCACTGACATCCCCGCCATGTGCCTGTATAATTTCCTTCACAATAGCCAGGCCCAAACCGACGCCGGATTTCTCATCCTGCCCTGGCGCACGGTAGAATGGCTCAAATAAATGCTTGAGATGTTCAGCGGTAATGCCCGCTCCGGTGTCCTCGACTGAAAATCGCACGTTATCCGGTTCAAGGTCCGCTAAAACAGAAACGGAGCCGCCGGGGCTGGTGAAGCGAATGGCGTTTGAGAGCAGATTGGTAAATACGTGGCGAATCTTTTCTGCGTCCGCCACAACTTCGGGCAAATCGTCCGGAACGGCATTTGCCATCGTTACACCCTTGTCCCTGGCTTCAGGAAGAAAGGAATCGATGACATCCCGGACAAGCGTCTGTGGTGATACAGGTTTGAGGGATACATCGGATTTTCCTGACTCAATACAGTTGAGATCCAGCAAGTCATTAATGATGTTTAACAGCCTCTCACTATCATCCCGGGCGGCAATCAGCAATTCAATCTGCTTTTCATTCAGTACACCAACACTCTCCTCAAGAAGGAGATAAATAGACATGCGAAGTGATGTAAGCGGTGTCTTGAGCTGATGTGAAACAGTTGATATCATACCACTTTTCAACTCTTGCTGCTCGTACATTTGTGTAACATCTTTTAGAATCAATGCCACGCCGGTCAGCTCTTTTCCTTCAGGAACAACAGGTATCGGAACAACTGTCGGTTGAAAAAAATACTCGCGATTATCGATAAATTGCTGAATATAACCATGCTTTGAGTCATGTTCTATAATACGGTTCTCGTTCAGGGCTCTTTGGATTAATGGATTCAGCCATTCATATCCGAGCATTTCTGCAAAAACTCCCTGCTTAAGTCCAAAATGTCTATCCGCAGTTTCAGTTGAAATCTCAACCCGTCCTTTTAAATCCAGTAAAGCAATAGCCGTTGGAAGAGCTTTAAACACTTCTTCCGTGGCTCTGCGGATGCGTAACAGACTGATCCTTTCTTCCTTGCGAATCTGTCTTAATACCGCCGCCATTTCATTAAAAGATTCCGAAAGCCTGCCGATCTCATCTTTAGATCCGGTTTCCAATACCAAATCCAGATTTCCATGTCTGATTTCATCGGTAGATTCAATTAGGCGATTGATGGGACGCAGAATCCATTTATGTGAAAGATAACTGAATAAAAATGCAATAAATGCCGAGGCCATAATTGCCATCAACATGCGCCGATGGGCGATATTTGCCAAGTATCTGGCTGTATCATTTGCCTCGCTCATATTCTTTTGATTCATCTCAAGTATTTCCTGAGCCAGCTTTTTGATCTTCTGGAATGATGGTTGTAAGTTTAAAAAATAAGCGGCTTGCCGTTTCTTTAAAGTATAAGAGATATTTGTAACGAGCTGTATTGCCTTGGTATATTCTTCAAACAAGATTTTTATGCGTTCCGCTCTTTCCCGTTCATCGGAAAGCGTAATATTGCTGAGCTCAACATCCAAGGCATCATGAAACTTTGGGGTATATTCTTCGATCAGACGGTTCCCGTTCATCTCGTTTCCGGCAAGGGTGAATAGTAAGCCACTATCCATTCGTTCCAATGATTCCTTCATGTTCTGGCAGGCTACCACACTGCGGTAATTCTCCTTGAGTATTACATCTATTGCTCTGCCGAGACTATCAATCTGTGCCATGGTCATTATACCAATAACGACAACGACTGAAAGCAGTCCGCCAAAACCAAACATAATTTTCTGTCTGATACCGATCATAAATATTACCTCCGCTTAATATTATAGCATGGGATATGCCAAACGTGTTAGCACTGTAATATCAGTATGATATAGATATGCCATAAAATAGTTTCCTTGCAAAAAACAAAGACAGCTTCTAAATGCCATTGCAAAATACAAGACCGGAGAACAATAATGGAGAAGTTTGGATCAGATGCTGTATTGCTTTCGTTTACGCCATAATGTAGCTTGATCGATGCCGAGAATGTCGGCTGCTTCCTGTAAAGATTTGGAGAAGGCGATGATGCGGCGTATGTGGTTTTCTTCGATTACTTCTAATGTTACACGGTCACCCAGCCGGACAGGAGGATTATATGGGGCAATTGAAGACGGTAGATTTTCAATTCCGACCGGATCGGAAATGCTTAGGATGGCTGCGCGCTCGACCACATTACGCAATTCACGGATATTTCCAGGCCAGGAGTATTTTCGCAGTGCCTTCATAGCTTCATCGCTGAATCCTCTGAAGACCTTGTGATTTTGCGCGCCGAAAAAATTCAGCATATTTTTTGCCAGATATTCAATATCTTCAGAATGATCAGCCAGTTTGGGCAAGTAAATCTGAATTACATTCAGCCGGTAGTACAGATCTTCCCTGAATTTTTTTTCCATAACTGCATTATCAATATCAATATTCGTAGCAGCAATTATACGGACATTTGCTTTCCTTGTTTGCTGATCACCTACTCGCTCGTATTCATGATCCTGGATAAAACGCAGAAGCTTTGGTTGAATGATCAGAGGCAAATCGCCGATTTCGTCCAGGAACAGTGTGCCCCCTTCACATGCGGTGATACGACCCGGATTGTCACGCAGCGCTCCTGTGAAAGATCCTTTTATATGGCCGAAAAGCTCACTTTCGAAAAGTTCAGAGCTCAGGGTTGGGCAGGATACAATGCTAAATGGCTTATCCGCACGACGGCTCCAGCTATGAATAGCCCGGGCCAGCAGGGTTTTCCCGGTTCCGCTTGGCCCCCGGAGTAAAACAACCGCTTCTGATGGCGCAACTTGTTGCGCAAGAGCTATAGAGCGCTGCATATCAGGATGTTCGGAAGTAAAAGATATCTCCGGATGAAGTCGCTCTATGTCCTCTTTTAATGTTGCGATGCGCTGTTCCATGCTTCTAAACATTGCCACACGGTTAGTAACAAGTTCCACCTGCTCGGGAGTAAATGGTTTAGGGATGTAATCGGTTGCCCCTCGCCGCATGGCCTCTACTGCCGTATTCACCGAGGCATATGCAGTAATAACTATAATTTTGAGCCATGGAGACGTGCTGAGAAGTGCTGGAATCAGATCAAGACCGTTATCTGTTCCCAATCGTAAATCCACAAACGATAAATCAAATACCCGTCGGTCCGCTTCCGCACGTGCATCTTTTGCGTTACTGACAGCGATCACCCTGTGTCCACGAGATTCCAAACAGACTGTAAGCGTTTTGCGTATATTGGTCTCATCGTCCACTATGAGTATGCTGAGGTTTGTAGAATTATTTTTATTTCGCATCATTGTTTATTATGCCTTCAACGGTTTGAATTAGATCTAAAACTATTTATTAATTTTACTATTTTATTATCAAAAAGCAAATCCAAACATATTTTAAGTTCTTAAAGACAATATTGATTATCATAAAGGTTTATTCTCCTTCTTTACTTTAAAATATTTCTATTTACGACAGCATTGTAACATTGCTATTTTCAAAACATTTTATTTTAAATCAATTTAGAGCAGCTTTATCACTTAAGCAACTGTACAGTTTCTCCGGGCCACCGCAAATGAGAATTTTGAAGTATTTCGGATAATCAAAAGCTTATTCGTAAGTGCTGTTATTCGGACCATAACCGTGAAATAAGCTATATTATGATATAGTTTTTACGATTATATTGACATAACCGTGAAATAATATATATTGCAACAATGGCAAAAACATTGCATGTTTATAATTCTATCAATCGTTTAAGAGAGCGGTATTATATTGCTTCTGTCGGCAAACAGGCGCTTTTGCAATTATTGAGTGAAGCAGAAGTAGCAGAGCAGGTATATAACTCAAATGCAATTGAGAACAGCACACTTACTCTTGATGAAACAGAAAAAATACTTTTACAAATTAATTTAGATAGATATATCACTGATAGAGAGATATTCGAAGCAAAAAACTTAGCGCGCGTGGTTTCTTATATTAATACAAAAGCTAAAGAACAAGAGCTTACTCTTGAGATTATTTTATCGCTTCACAAAATGCTTATAGCTAATATCCGGGATGATATTGCCGGCAGATTTCGCAAGGATGGTGAATGGGTCAGAGTTGCAAACCACATAGCACCACCCCCGAAACAAATAGAAGAGAGATTGGATAAAATGCTTGCAGCATATAATGCAGACAGCCGTAAAAATATTATAGAACGTATGGCATTGCTGCATCTTGTTTTTGAATATATTCATCCGTTTGTTGATGGCAATGGCCGTATCGGAAGAGTAGTAAATAATTATTTGCTTATAAGAGAAGGTTTTGTGCCGGTTAATATTAAATTCATAGACAGAAAGATGTATTATGAAGCATTTAATGAATTTGAGGCAAAAGACACTGTTAAAATCATGGAAGAAATACTCGGCAAAGCGCTTACAAACAGTTACCATAAAAGACTTGCATATCTGGAAGGCGCGCAAATCATGACGCTTGCTGAATATGCAAAAAAGTATAAGCTATCACACTCTAATTTATTAAATAAAGCAAATCGCCAAACAATAGAAGCTTTTCTTGAAAAAGGTGTGTGGAAGATCGGAGTAATCCAACCCGATGCTGCTTTAACTCCATGATTGTTGAATCCTGAGGGCCAATTGCAAGGCTTCCAAGTCTGTCATTCCTGTCATACCTGCTGCTCCGCAAACGGATTTTTTATTTCTATCCTTGATGTGAAAGATAAGAGGGAAAAGCATATGTTCCGTAAATTCATACAGCAGAAATCCTATTATATTATTCTTTTAAATTAGTTAATCAATTGCTGTCAACAGGAAGAAACCTGAAAAAATGTAAAATTATATACATACTATTATCGCGGAATTATTGGAGAGTGACCAGTAAAGCGCTCTGGCATCATTTTCATTCAAAACAATATCGAAGGCTGTATATGGTGAGCCTTTTAAAGTATTCCAGACCATTGAAAGCGGGTGTGTGAAAAACTTAATGGATGAATAAAAAGCATTGGCTGTTGCTGTTATAATTCCTTGTGATGAAGGCCTTATAAATACTGTTGCGCCGCCGAAAAGAACAATTGTATATCTGGACGGCATATCCTTAAGTTCCAGCGCCTCCAGTTCGAAGGTGTCCTTTTTTGTGTCATTCCCGGGTTTTATAGTTTCCCTCCCGGGTTTAATAAATGTGCTTTTCTCTTTTACCTTGTATGAGTTTACCGAAACGGAATTACCCCAGCGACCGGAATCCTGAATGCCCAGCTCTTTAAGATTAATGCCTCTGGACTTTATATATATTACCTTTTCTGATATATTGAAAACAAAATATATATCTGCCTTACGTGACAGTTTGATCTCTTCTTCCAGAAGCCGGTTCTGTTTTATGTAGTTTCCCTTGATGTTGTTACCGGCATAGGCCGGAATGGAAATTAAAATGACAATTATAGTTATTAGTTTAAACTTCATAATCAAAAAATAAATATCCTTGTGCCAAGTTCAGCTGCATTATATATTGTTTTTAGATCCTTATCACCAACCCTTATGCAGCCGTGCGAAACGTTTCTTCCAAGCAGCCTGGTATATAGAGTCCCATGTATAAAATATCCATTACCGAAACCCAAAGCATAATCTCCAAGAACGCCTTTTTCTATTCTTTGGCTTGGGTCTTTTGGAATTGCCTCGCCTTCTTCAATAAATGCCCAGTCCGGTCTGGTCCATACTGGTGATATCTTCTTAGACTTTACGTGATATTCGCCCATAGGTGTATCAAAAACCCATTGTCGTTTGCCGGACGGGTCTTTAAGTATATTCCCGCTTCCACATGATACGATGGCTTCCTGGATGGTTTTGCTGCCTCTTTTCAGATAGAGTCTGTTCAAGCCGGTGTCTATAACAATATAAACACCATTTGGGTTAAAGCTCCCCAGTTTTTGCTTAAGAGCCGAGTTTTTGGCCTTAAGCATATATAAGCTGATTTTACTTTCTTTTTTTGCCTTGGTATCCGGCATTGAGCTATCGGAACCGAGATAAAATCCAACAGACTCAACAGCTATAAATATGATGAAAAACGCAATAATAAATTTAAGATATTTTTTGTTGCCGGGCATTGATTAAAGACCTTCTATAGCTGAGGAAAATTTGTTGTTGTAGTCAACTGCTCCGACAATAGTTACAGGAGTTCCTACAGGAACAATTTTAAAGATATGGTCGATTTTGCTGTTATCCATTGCTATACAACCATATGTCATACTATTTCTTCCGCCGCCATGTATTTCTATTAATCCGCCTATTCCGGCTTTTGCAGGTATGAGCCCGTTTTTCTTGGCCAGAATGAAATTTTTTCTGTCTTCCTCATTAGGATAATTTAACAACAATGCCTTGTGATAACGGCTTTCAGATTTTTTTTGTGTTATTCTATATTTTCCTTCAGGGGTTGAATTATCCCCGGAACGCTGCTTATCAAGAGAGCCATTGCGTCCAAGCCCGACATTATATGTCCATACCGGAACTCCGTTTTTATACAGCACGAGGGTACGTTCACTTTTATTTACGATAATTGCCGGAATCCCTTTTTTTTTCGATTCGGCTATAGTCTCATCAACCATTTTTTGCCATTTTCTTATATGATTCTTGTCAGCGTAGCGGTTAAGAATAGGCAATATCATTTTTTCAGACACTTTTATATATTCCGATAAATCATTTAATTTCTTTTCCGCAGTATCATAATCATTATTATTATATCTTGTTATCGCTTCAGAAAGCAGAAGTTCAGCTCTTATCAGGTCTTTTCTGGCAAGCCTTCCTTCATTTATCATTCCGGTAAGACCTTTTATGGTTTCGATTCTGTTTTTTGCAAACAATATTTTATTTGAAATCGTTTCATTAGTTTTTTTCTTTTTATTGGAAATATTAATATTTAAAGAGTAGCCTGTTTGTAAAATATTTCTCAATTCAGACTGAATATCCTCATAATCCTGAAACCATGCAAATCTGGATTTTTCTTTTATCAGACTTTCTCTGATCCTGCTAATAGATGTTTTGTAATTGTTATACTCAACAGGCGCATAAATTTGGGCTCCTGATTTCCAAAGGTTAACTTCCTGTTTTTCAAGCAGTTCCAATTCCTGTGGCACTTGCTTGTCCTTGCATCCAGTAAAAAATATAATTAACAATAAAATAAGTATGGTAGTTATTTGTTTTTTTATCATCAATACCATTGCACAAAGTTGAATTCTAACTTTTTGTTATACAGAAAAGAGCTTTTCTTCTGCCTCTGTAGAAACCGGATTAAAATTTTATTGAATTACCTTATAAAACTCTATCGCCAAAATCAAGACACGGGCGATTTTAAACAGAAAAAATCACCCGTGTCTATTAATAATATTGATATTAGTATTATATTAAAACATTAATTATTTTTTTGCTCCAACTTTTTCCATTGCCGCTTTCACCTGGTCTGAAATTACTGTTGCCTTGTCTTTAATTGCATTCGCCTTTTCGGTAGCAGTAATGAAATCACTGGAATCAATAGCAGTTTGAACTTCAGCCAAAGAAGTTTCTATGCCTTGAAGATCAGCTTTGAGCGCTTCGATATCCGCCATCGAGCCTTTCCCTTTGGGTGCTTGTTCCAGAAGACCCTTAGCCTCTGCTATAGAAGCTTTTGCTGTTTCCTGTGCTGCTGTTGCATTGCTCTTGGCCTCTTCTTTTTTTGTGGCTAAACTTGCATTAACTGCTTCCGCATCAGCCTTTGCTTTTGCAAGAAGCTCTTTTGCCTTGGAATAATTCTTGAACAGTTTGCCTTTCTGAACCTTGATTTCATCCTCAGCAGCCTGCATTGTGTCATTTACATTTTTCACTTCTTCAGGCACATACTTTTGGGCATCTTCCGATTTAACAGTATCTACAGCTGCTTTTGCCGAATTGATGTCTTCGGTAGGTTCTTTTGCGCAGCCTGCAAGCAAGAAGACTGAAACTATTATCAATACTAAATATTTCATGATACCCTTCATAATTATTATTCCTCCTTATGTAATTAATTTGTTGGATTTAGTTTTTCTCACTAAAATACGATCGGGGGCTTTTAAGTCTTATAGAGATATCCGCAAAATAATTGCCCCTTTTAGGATATTATCCGGCTGATTGTCTCTATACCGGAGTTTTGCCACCGAATATTTTTATAATTATTCCGCACCAGACGGATTTCCGGTAATTACTCAAACGGATTTAATATTCAAGAACTTATATTTATCATCACCTCCTTTAAAATGTATTTAGTAATATGTTAGAATAAATTTTATCCGGTTCGCCTCCTTCTATGAATAAATTTTAAACAAACGATTCAAAAGTGTTTTGTGATAGATTCTATTCAAAATATATTTTTAAACAAATCTTATGGGTAAAATAATATTGGTGAAGCCCTAGTAAAGTCTATGAGTGAAATGGTACAAAACATACTAAATTTATAATAAAATATAGCATTAAATAATTTGGTTAATAAAAGAGAATGGAAAACTGTACTTAAGTCCTTGTGCCGGACTGAATTGTTGACCGAATCGAAATGCATAAACAGCCCGAGCCGGATATACGACATATAGCTTTTTCTTTCTAAATAGGTATAACTAAAGTTTGATGGCTTTGTATTTATTAATAAAGATAGCTAAAACAAACATTTAAATATTTAATACAAGCGCACCAGTATAAAATCCGGCTGAATTATAAAGCAGAAAATAATATTGTCAATCAACATTTTATGAACTTATGAGCCGATTTTTTTTATCTTTAATACTATGCAATAGCTGGAATGAGGCTTTGTATTATATGAACTATGTGACAAATTAATCGACAGCAGGGTAATTAATATCCTTAAGTATAGACTTTATCTTTTCCAGTGTAGCAGGTGTTTTCCATTCAACTGTTATTTCCTTTTTCTCTGGATCACCCTCTATCTTTGAAATGCCGTCAATCATGCTAAGTTCATTTTTAATCGTCATTATACAATGCTTACAACTGATGTTGGGTATTGAAAATGATTTTTTTTCCATAGTATTTCCTTCGTTTATGTTTTAGAATAAGTTTTATGACTTTGATCTCATTTGCTGCCCAGCCGCAGCTGCATTTCCTGTTTATTCCATTCAGTCCGGATAATTTTATTATTTTATAATTGAGCAGGGAATGCAGATCAATTTGCCGTCTTTTCCATTAACCATCTTTGTCTGCATGGTCATTTCGCCGCAGATGGCACATGATACGGAAGGTGCAAGAGAAGCATATGGCGGCATGGAAAATTTGATCTCTTCAGTATGAAAAACTTCACTAAACGGCTTTGAGAAAAGATCAACCGCTTTTAAATATTTTTGGCGACGTCTCTCCTCTTCATTGGCCGTTCCTTCAGACAACGCTTTTTCAAGGTTATTAAACTCATCTTTATTACTGCCACTGTAATTATATGAAGTTATTCTTGAGAATCTGTAAGCCTTATCTGTTGAACGGTTTGCAACAGTGTATGCATTTTTGCCATAGTCTTTTATTATAAGATTTCCTTTGCCTGCTGTTGTGCCGATCATTACCTGAAGCCCGTCAACTGCACATGAATCGTTCTCACAGACTGCTACAACTTCTTCATCAGTTGAATGTTTTATATCAAGAAGCCTTATACTTTCTTTTGCTACAATATAACCGTAAACAAGACCTGGACACAAATGCCCGTGAAAGGCAACGCATTGCTTAATATCTAATGGTATTAAGGTGTTATCATTTTGAGATGTGTTTTCCATAACTAAACTCCTTATTGAAAGCTTAGAAAAATTTGATTGATTAATTCAAAAAAAGTTCATATTTTTCTGTAAAATATGTGAGAGATCAGCCGTATATAACGGGAAGCATAACACAGTTGTTGATTTTCAATCATAAAAGGAAATATCATAATATAATGGGGAAAGCCTGTTTTCAAGAATAAACTTTCCCAGGGATGACGCCGCCTCCCGAAAAGACTATTATCAATACAGATCAGCTATGCTAATGTCTACACGAAAAGCAGTTTATCATAGGGCAACCCCACAGTGTTCGATTGAAACGTAGAACGGGGTGCTGCTGTGAATTTATTTGGCACACTCATACCCCGTTGGCAGAATCAGGTGAAATTATATTTGATGCAATTCGGGCAATGAATTTTCGGTAACTAAAAATTGACACCAGGGCTATATTGGGTTATTTTGCAGATGCGGTTTTTTTGGCATAGCCCCCCCATCCTCCCAAAAAGAGAAAAAGGAGAATTGTACATGACGAAAGCAGAATTAGTTGATGCAATAGCCGCTGATGCAAAAATCACGAAAACTGCTGCTGTTGCAGCTCTGGATTCATTTACCAAAAATGTCACTAAGGCATTAAAATCAAAAGACGGTAAAGTTACTCTTGTAGGTTTTGGAACATTCTCAAAAGCAAAACGTGCAGCTCGTAAGGGCAGAAATCCCCAAACTGGTGCAGAAATCAAAATTAAAGCACGTAACGTTGTTAAATTTAAAGCAGGCAAAAAGCTAAAAGAGTCTGTGTAGGCAGTAAAGCAAATTTATCAGTCAAAAAAGCCGCAACTTTTTAGAAACACTGTATAAGGATTCCATTCAAGCGAATTTGGCAGCGTTAACGAAGGGCAGGTTTTTTCCTGCGGAAGCCGTACCCATACCCAATCGGAACAGATTTATTACAATTGCTATAAAACAAACGTTTTATTGGCATACCTGCCAAAATAATGACGCAAATCCTGTTTAAATATTATTTGGAGATCTTATACACTATAAAATAATCTATTCTTGTTTATTTATAATCCCTTTCCTGTAGTTTCCTTTTATCTGTCAAACTATCCAATATAATTACTATTAATTATTTATGAAAAGTCTGTCTCAAACCATAAAAAGCAAATTTGCTTCAGCCTAAAGTGTTTATTATGTTTCGGCATCTAATTTGCTTTATAAATCCGACAAAAAATTATTTTCTTTTATTGGATTACCACAGCCTAAAGTTATTGAGGTTTATTCCGATAATACAGACTGTGTTTATATAATGGAAATAAGGCGTGGCTTAATCAGAACATAAGCAATAACCTTAAAGGAAGAAAACAAGATTAAAGGGAGGAAAACATTATGAAAAATAAGCATTTATTAGAAATTGTTGTTGTCGTGTTGGCTTTAATTGTTTCATTTTCGGGAACGGTTTCAACAGTATCGGCCGCTGAAGTGCGCATAATTGCCAATAAGAATGTGCCGGTAAGTTCTATCTCATCGGATATGTTAAAGGATATTTTTCTTGGCAAGAAAAATACCTGGGACAACGGAATGAAAATAGAATTTGCGACCCGGGATCCAGGTGATTTGCAAAATAATTTTCTCAAAACGTATCTTCAAAAATCCCCGGTTCAATATAGCAATTACTGGAAACAGCAGGTTTTCACCGGCAAGGGCCAACTACCCAAAGCCTTTGATTCGGATAAAGCCATGCTTGATTATGTTGCCAGTATGAATGGTGCTATTGGTTCTGTTTCGGATAGCGCAGATACCGGATCGGTAAAAGTCATTACAGTTAAATAAAAGGAAAAATATATATGAAAAGAATATTAATTATTATTGCAGCTTTTATGACGATTGGATGGGGTTCTCAAGCTGTCGCCGTGGAAATGGATGCACTGGGCGGTGTTTCAATTCACGGCTTTATATCCCAGGGGTTTTTGACAAGCGGTGAGTATAATTATCTGGCCCACAACAGCAAGACAGGCAGCTTCGAGTATAATGAAATGGGCATAAATTTCAGCAAGCAGGTAACAGATAAACTGCGCATAGGAGCACAGATATTCTCAAGGGACTTGGGAGATGTCGGCAATAATAAAGTTACGATAGACTGGGCTTAGTGGTTTAGAAAATATAAGCTGAACATTTAGCATAATGGCCTTGGTTTTATTTTATAATTCCACTCTCCATGGAAACCATCCCTCTCGATAGCAATCTTTCGGAGTTCTTCATCAGAGACTTTGATGCCGGTCTTGT
>NZ_JBAMMY010000287.1:0-7144 GCF_051233685.1 Desulfobacterium sp. N47 | reverse complement strand
GCTAAAAGCAGGACAATGACGCGATCGGAGGCGCTCAGGCTGGAAATTCTGAAGTGGATAACAAAGGAAAAGTTACTATAATTATTGTTGGATTTTATTAGACCGTAATGAGAAAATAAAAAACCCGTTATTTCTAACGGGTTTTAGACTATATAGATATAGATTGATTATGAATTGGTGGCGATGCAGGGATTTGAACCCCGGACCCTGCGGATATGAGCCGCATGCTCTGACCAACTGAGCTACATCGCCTGAATTTGAAATGGCCTTCTACCAGCTCACAATGCCTAAGTCAAGCTGAAATCGGTTTCTTTTTTTTATCCTTTTATGGAGCTTTCAGCTTCTACAATAAATTCATCCAGATCTGGTGAAGGATTTTCGAATATAATCATAAACGGAATTAAACTTCCAGGCTTTACATTTACATTCAAATTGTTATCCCCAAGCCTGTTTTGTAATCTTTTTTTCAATTCAGCCGGGCCAACCTCCAATAAATCCTGTTCGGATATCACATTGCCGCAATAGACCGATTCGGTTCCAAAAAGCGTTCTTCCCTTTTTAAAGACTTTCCCTTTTACTTTAATATTACTTCTCGGTTGCTTGTAATCATTTCTTACTTTGCCTGTAATTATAAAAAGAGTCCCGGCTTTTGTATCAACAAAATCCCCCTTAAGTGTATAAAGAACGGGTGTTATTTTTAAATTTCCACTTTTATCAACTTTTGATTGTATATAATCGCTGACAAAAGGGATCTCGAAGCCAAAAGGATTGTAATAAATAAATGCACCTGCACCAAGAAGCAAAAACACAATAATGGCAAAAATCAATGAAAACCTGCCAAAAAACTTCTTGCCTGGCGGTGGCGGCGGCATCACCTTCACGGATTCTTCTTTATCGCTTTGAGCCTGCTGAACAGCAGCAATATTAAGATTTTCCGCTCCGATTGTTGCCGTATCCCGGAATTTATTTTCATCATGCTCTGCAGCATGCGTATGTACATCTTCATCAGTTTTTAAATCAAGCTGAGTTTCATCCAGAGAAATAGTATCGGACAGATAATCAGTCTGCTGAGTTTTCGGGGGCGCATCTGTTTCCAAAGATAATTCAAGATTCTCCATAGAGAGTTCTTTAGCCTGATCATCTGTGCTTGTATCAGTTTCAAGCATTTTCTCGAGATCGGAAAAATCAAGCTCCTGTTCTTCAAACGCAATTGTATCTTCAAATTTAAGATCCGGGCTGCTATCTGAAGGCCGGTTTAATTCCAGAGATAATTCAGCAGTTTCTTCGGCCGGATTAACAAGGGATTCCTCTGCGCCTGTATCACTGTCAAGCATTGTCTCCAGATCGGAAAAATCAAGCTCCTCAGAATCTTCTTCACCCTTTTTGCCAACAGAGTCCGACTCCATTTCCAGAACAAGATCAGAGGGGATATCGTCTGCTTTATCCTTATTTTCCGGGGTACTTGAAATTTTGTTAAAACCGGGGATTGTTTCCAGGTCCGAATAATCCAGTTCTTCCGCATTTTTATTTTTAAGAACCTGAAAGTCAGGATCATTCTCGAACTCTAGTTGTAATTCTCTTGTATCCTCCTCAGTATCCTCTGCATCCGTATCTTCAAAATTATCAATTGCTGCATCTATTTCCGAAAGGTCAATCTCCTCAGTATCAGCAAATTTTAATTTATCTTTATTTTCTTCGGATATTAGATTATCAAAACTGATTTCACCGTTTTCAAGCATCTTTTCAAGTTCGGAAAAATCTATTTCTTCTCCGGGGTCTATAAGTTCGAACTCTTTACCGACGTCATCTTTTAAACCATCAGCCGGAGCAAGTTCTCCCATTTCAAGGCTTTCACTTAAATCGGAAAAGTCAAGCTCTTCTTCAGGCAGTCCTTCTTTGCTGCTTTGTGCAATCGCTTCAGTTTCAACTTCAGCTTTTGGTTCTTCTTCCAAATCTTCCCCATCCTTGGAAAAATTCAGATCTTCGGACTCTGACAAAGATAATCCTTCAGTATTTTTCCGGGGAACTTCAATCTTCTGTTCTTCGATATTTTCTGCAAGATCCTGTTCATCCAATGGAACAGGAGGATATACCTTAAATACACTTTTGCATTTTGAACACCTGACTTTTGACCCCGTTTTTTTTACTCGCTCATCGTCCAAATTAAAACTGGTATTACAACCCGTACAGGTAACTATCATGGTATACCCCCTGCTTAAAGTTTGAGCTGGTAAATTTCAGGCAGATTTCTGTATTTCTCGGCATAATCAAGGCCATAACCAACAAGGAATCCGCTTTCAACCACATGGCAGCATGAATAATCTGTTTTGATATCAATCTCCCGTCGTTCACGCTTATCCAGCATAGCACAAATTTTTATGCTCTTTGGACCAAAAAATTTTAAGTATTTAACAAGAAAATCCAAAGTAATGCCCGTATCAACTATATCCTCGACAATCAGAACATCCTTGTCTTTTATGTCAATGCTAAGTTCTTTGCTCATATTTATCTTACCGGAACTTCTAGTGTCGGAACCATAGCTTGAAGTACATACAAAATCAACCTCAACAGGAATTGTAAGGCATCTCATGAGGTCGGACATGAAAACAAAAGCACCTTTTAAAACTCCCACAAGAACAAGCTCTGAATCTCTATAATCAGATGAAATCCTGCGGGCGACTTCAGCAACTTTCATATTGATAACGTCTTTTTTTAAAAAAAGAATAAACTCATGCATATATAAATCCGAAGCAAATTCTGACAAAAACCACAAAATGATGCGAAAAAAAGATATTGCATAATAACCTTTGCTATCTTTTTAATACATTTAACAAGTCTTCCTGTCAATTAATTTAATTCGTTATATGCCTGTTTCAGCAAGTTTTTCCACCAATTCCTTCTGTTCGGAATTCAGACTTTTTGGTATGATGATATTAATGGAAACATATAAATCACCTGTTTTTTTTCCATTCATCTGGGGAAGTCCATGGCCGGCAAGACGCATTTTTGTTCCATGTTTTGTGCCGGAGGGTATTTTAAGGTTCAATTCTTTGCCTTCAATTGTTGGAATGGATATCTTTGATCCCATAATAGCTTCTGTAAGCCGGATGCTTTTTTCAATATACAGGTCATACTCTTTTACAGTATAGACAGGATTATCCATAACCTTTGCCTGTATATAGAGATCTCCCGGCTCCCCGCCATATGGGCTTGTTTCTCCCTTACCTGCAAGGCGCAGTTTCTTGCCGGTTATCATTCCTTTTGGTATTTTAACAGTAATTTTTTCAGAACGCTTATCATGCTTGAAGCTGATGACTTTCGTAGTACCTTTTGCAACCTCTTCCAATGTTAAAGGAAGTTCGTAAACCAGATCCTGGCCATGAGCCGGCTGCTGATAAGCGGAAAAATCCCCAAAGGGGGAGCCTGATCCGTATGCGGGTCGTCTTCTGCTTCCTCTTCCGGAAAAAGCACCGCCGCCAACGCCAAATTCCCTTAAGATATCGTTTAAATCAAAACCTTTGAAAATATCTTCCTGTGAATATTTCTGATTAAAGGCAGATGAGCCGAATTCATCGTATTGTTTTCTTTTTTCCTTATCGCTTAAAACTGCGTAAGCCTCGCTGATTTTCTTAAATTTTTCTTCGGCGCTTTTATCACCCTTGGCATGGTCGGGATGATATTTCATTGCAAGCTTTCTGTATGCCTTTTTAATCTCATCACCACTGGCATCTTTATTGACACCAAGCTCTTTATAATAATTGGTTTCTGACATATAGCTTCCCTTTTATACTATCGAGCCAGTTTCAAAACGTCCCATTTAGGCCGATCTCTGCGTTTGGCTCAAATTTTAATCCTCGAAATACTAAATGTATTCCTGTGGTTAAAATTTTCGCCCGCCTTGACCTTGACCAAACTGAAACGTTTTGAAAGTGGCTCTATCGTTATAAATAAAATTTAAGATTTAATTATTTCGGCAAAATATTTTATTGTTCCAATAGGATTTCACTTATTTTTTTCTATAATTTCTGATAATAAGGTTTAAGTTGCACCCTGTCAAGAATCATACAGTTAAATTAGTTCATGTCTGTCCTTGGTTGTTTGCTGTCCTTGCTCAAAAGCTTTTAATGCTATCATAAGTACTGAAACAGCAGCCGGAGTCATACCGTCAATTCGCGATGCCTGGCCAAGTGAAGCAGGTTTTATTTCATTCAGTTTTTCTTTTAGTTCGTTTGATAAACCATGAACATGTGAAAAATCAAATCCTTCTTTAATTTTTATTCTTTCCAGATTTTTAAATTTATCAATTTCTTTTTGCTGTCTTTCAATATAGCCTTCATATTTAACTCCTATCTCAACCTGTTTACTTACTTTTGGATCTATGTTTTCACAACCTCCGGCCAAAACACAAACAGCGCTGTAATCAAGCTGTGTTCTTTTCAATAACTGATCCAGATAAACCCCATTATCTATAGGATTTGTGCCACGGCTTTCCAGAAACAAATTCACTTCCTTCGACGGCTTGATAACTACACTCTTTATCCTGGCTGTTTCAGCCTGAATCTGCTTTCTCCGTTCATTTAATTCTTTAATGGTGTCATCATCAATAAGCCCCAGTTCATGTCCCGCCTCCATCAGCCTCAGATCGGCATTATCCTCCCGTAACATTAGCCTGTATTCCGCTCTTGAAGTAAACATCCGGTATGGCTCAAGGGTTCCTTTGGTAACAAGGTCGTCTACCATCACGGCAATATAAGCCTGGGATCTGTCCAAAATAAAAGGGGGCCTTTTCTGAACAAGGCATGAGGCATTGATCCCTGCCCATAAGCCCTGAGCCGCGGCTTCTTCGTATCCGGAAGTTCCGTTAATCTGACCGGCCAGAAAAAGCCCTGAGATAAGCTTTGTTTCAAGCGTTTGTTTGAGATTAACAGGATTAATGTAGTCATATTCAATAGCATAGGCAGGTCTGATTATTTGTGCCTCTTCCAGTCCTTTTATAGATCTTACAAGCTGTATCTGTATTTCGACGGGAAGAGAGTTGCCAAGGCCGCTTGCGTATATTTCCTCAGTATCCAGCCCTTCCGGTTCAAGTATGACATGATGAGTTTCTCTTTCCGGAAATTTTACGATCTTGTCTTCAAACGATGGGCAATATCTTGCTGAAACTCCTTTAATAATGCCTCCATACAATGCGGAAAACTTAAGATTCTTCAATACTATTTCGCGGGTTTTTACACTTGTATGGCCCATATAGCTCGGCATCTGGGGAAGAGAAATGCTGTTTGTGAAAAACGAAAAGGGCGTTGGATCGGACTCCGAGTCCTGTCTTGAAAATACGGTAAAATCAATGCTTGATTTATGCAATCTCGGAGGAGTTCCGGTCTTCATTCTGCCAAGATTAAATCCCAGTTCCTTCAGATTTTGCGCAAGGCTATAAGAGGCGAATTCTCCGGCCCTTCCTGCTTTCATGGAATTTGCGCCGATATGAATCAGCCCGCTTAAAAAAGTGCCGGTAGCAAGTACTACTGCTTTTGCCATATAACAATAACCGGTGTAGTCTATAATACCTGTTATCTTTCCGTTTTCAACAAGCAGGCGTTCCACGAACACCTGCTTTAAATCCAGACCCGGCTGTTTCTCCACAACAGCTTTCATGGCTGTGTGATATCGTAATTTGTCATTTTGTGTTCTGGATGAATGAACGGCAGGCCCTTTTTTTGTATTCAGAGTCCTATACTGGATGGCGCTCTTATCTGAAATCCGTGCCATTTCCCCGCCAAGCGCGTCCACTTCCTTTACAAGCTGTCCTTTAGCCATTCCTCCCACAGAAGGACTGCAAGGCATCGCAGCAAGTTTGTCAAGGTCTATTGCGACAAGAAGAACGCTGCAACCCATCCTTGCAGCAGACAGTGCCGCCTCACACCCGGCATGTCCTGCGCCTACTACGATAATATCATAATTTTTAGAGTACAATTTCACCCTCTTTCTGTATCTAACCGGTAAAAATCACTGTTATGCATAAATCTGAAAAAATCACCTTCCCTTTTATATTTTCACTATATATAATTGTATTCAAATCAAATCAAGACGGGATATAAAATATGAAAAACAGATATTATGATTTAAATTCATATTTCAGAAATATGTTCGGGTGCAGAGTACAAAAAATTACAGTTGACGCAGGGCTGAATTGCCCCAACAGAGACGGTACTATTTCAACAGGAGGCTGTATTTACTGCAATGCCCAAGGTTCCGGTACAGGCGCTCATGGGAAAGGCCTTTCCATAACACAGCAGCTTATAGCGGGAAAAGCGGCTCTTTCAAAAAGGTACAAAGCCGAAAAATTCATAGCCTACTTTCAGTCATATTCCAACACATACGCTCCTTATGAAAAATTGAAAAGCCTTTATGATGAAGCCTTGTCGGTGGAAAACATTGCAGGTCTTTCGATAGGAACAAGACCTGACTGCGTTAATGAAAACATACTGAAGCTGCTTGAAAGCTATGCAAAAGATTCTCTTATATGGGTGGAATACGGATTGCAATCTGCAAATAATGAAACGCTTTTACGGATAAACAGAGGGCATGATTTTGATTGTTTCAAAAAGGCAGTAAATTCCACAAAAGGCAGGGGCATAAAAATTTGCGCCCATGTTATTTTAGGCCTTCCGGGAGAAGATAAATCACAAATGCTCAACACGGCGAAAGCTTTGGCGGAACTTAAAATAGACGGAATCAAGTTACATCTTCTTTATGTTGTTAAAGGCACAGAAATGGAAGCCATCTATCTAAGTGGCAACTACAGATGCCTTGAACAGGATGAATATGCTCAGCTTGTATGCGATTTTCTGGAACTTCTCCCAAAAGATACGGTTATCCAGCGCCTGACCGGAGACCCGCACCGAAACGAACTGGTGGCGCCTCTCTGGTCTCCGGAAAAAGCAAATACGCTTATTCTGATAAAAAACATACTGGAAAACAGGGATTCATGGCAGGGGAAATATTATCGGCTCCTCGCTAAAAAGTATGGGTAATCCGATTCAAGACATGATAGATATCAGTCATCAAGAGATAGAGGAGGTTGAGACAAATTACTATGAGAGATACGGAACTATTTCAGTTGGCATTGGGTTTGACATCACCATGG
>NZ_JBAMMY010000286.1:0-47078 GCF_051233685.1 Desulfobacterium sp. N47 | reverse complement strand
ACAGATTGATATCTGTTCCGTAATAATATGTCCGGTATACGATACATATGATGCTTCGGTGCTCGTTGAATTCTATCTTTATATAACCAATCCTAATTTTATTTCCAGCCTTGAATTTGTAAGAATCTTAAGCGCATCAGGGCCTACAAGTGGTCATTTACTCAAGCCGTCCGATAATAAAGAACCTAAAAAAATTGCCTGGCTGCAATGCGTCGGTTCAAGAGATAACAATAAATGCGGAAACGGTTACTGTTCTTCAGTATGCTGCATGTATGCCATAAAAGATGCAATGGTTTCAAAAGAACATGCCAATGGTGATCTGGATTGTGCAATATTTAATATCGATATCAGAACCTTTGGTAAGGATTATGAAAAATATTATAACCGTGCCAAAGATGAAAAAGGTGTAAGATTCATTAATGCACGTATTCACACGATAGATGAAGTTGGTGAACAAAAAGCTTTAAAACTTCGTTATGCTGATGATAAAGGCCAGATCCGGGAAGAAATATTTGATATGGTTGTTCTTTCAGTAGGCCTTCAGGTCTCGGAATCTACTGTGGAGCTTGCAAAAAAACTTGATGTAGAAATTGATAAATACAATTTTGCAGTTACAAAACCTTTTGAGCCGGTTATGACATCAAGACCCGGCGTTTATGCCTGCGGAATTTTTCAGGGTCCCAAAGATATTCCGCATTCGGTTATGGAAGCAAGCGCTGCTGCATGCGGCGCCGGAATCAGTCTTTCCTCTTCGCGGGGAACTTTAGTCAAAGATAAAATTTTTCCGGAAGAAAAATCATTAGCGGATCAGGAGGCGCGCGTAGGTGTCTTTGTATGCAACTGCGGAGTAAATATTGGCGGAGTTGCAGATGTTCCGGCAATCGTAGAGTACGCAAAATCATTGCCAGGTGTGGTTCATGTTGAGGATAACCTGTTTTCATGCAGCAATGATACCCAGACTAAAATAGTCGATGTTATTAAAAGTAATAACTTAAACCGGATTGTGGTTGCAGCATGCACTCCAAAAACGCATGAGCCGTTGTTTCAGGAGACTATCCGTAATGCAGGGCTTAATCCTTATCTGTTTGAAATGGCTAATATCAGAAACCAATGTACCTGGGTTCATTCGAATGAAAAGGAAAAAGCTACCCAAAAAGCCAAGGATTTATTAAAAATGGCGGTTTCCAAAGCCGCTCTTCTGGAATCCATACCTGATATATTGGTAGATGTGGAAAAATCAGGTTTGGTGATAGGCGGTGGTGTTGCCGGAATGACCGCAGCTTTATGTCTGGCGGATCAGGGTTTCCCAACAACTCTTATTGAAAAATCAGATGTTTTAGGAGGTTCTGCACAAGATCTGATAAAAACATGGGATGGCCAGGATGTCCGGGAATTTCTTTCCGGTATAATCAAAAAAGTGGAAAATCATCCTAATATCAATCTGTTGCTTAATGCAGAAATAAAAGATGCTTCCGGTTTTGTCGGCAATTTTGAAACAAATGTAGTGGCAAACAGCACTGATCATACGGTCAAACATGGTGTTACCATAGTTGCGACAGGCGGAAAAGCCACAGTAACGGACGAATACCTTTACGGAAAGCATCCATCCGTTACTACCTGGCATGACCTTGAGCATCAGCCTGAAAAACTTAAAGATGCCAAAAGCGTGGTATTTATTCAGTGTGTCGGATCACGTGATGAAAACAGGCCTTATTGTTCCATGATCTGTTGTACCTCAGCTATTTCCCAGGCTGTTTCCATTAAGGAAGAACACCCTGATACGGATGTATTTGTCCTGTACAGAGATATAAGAACTTACGGAGAAAAAGAAGAGCTGTATAAAAAGGCCAGAGAAAAAGGTGTAATTTTTGTTCGCTATACATTAGACAATAAACCTGTTGTTAAAGCGGCTGATAAAGGTTTGGAAGTTACTGTATTTGATCCTATCTTACAAAGAAATATTCAGATACAGGCGGACTTGGTAAATCTTGCGACAGCCATTGAGCCCAGGGAAAACGAAGATCTGGCTTCAGTATATAAATTACCCCTTAATTCAGAAAAATTTTTTATGGAAGCTCACGCAAAATTAAGACCGGTTGATTTTGCTGCAGAAGGTCTTTTTATCTGCGGATTGGCTCATTATCCCAAACCATTGGATGAATCCATTTCCCAGGCTTATGCTGCAGCCGGTCGGGCTGTTACTATTCTTTCAAGAAACACAATTACAATTTCTCCTCTGGTATCTCAAGTTGATGCTCAAAAATGTATCGGATGCGGTCTCTGCGCTGAAATTTGCCCCTTTGGTGGGATTATAATGGAAGATTTTGAAGGTAAAGGACAGAGGGCGAAAAATGTGCCTGCATCATGCAAAGGGTGTGGTTTGTGTGCAGCAAGCTGTCCGCAGAAAGCTATTGATATGCTGCATTTCAGAGACAAGCAAATAATGGCTGCGGTAAGCGCAGCTGTGTGATAACGTTATACAATTTCTATGGTGAAAATTATGACAGACTTTGAACCCAAAATCGTTGCTTTTCTTTGCAACTGGTGTGCCTATGCCGGGGCTGACCTGGCAGGGGTGTCGCGAATTCAGCACCCTTCCAATCTAAGAACGGTCCGGGTAATGTGTTCCGGGCGTATAGATCCGCTTTTTGTTGTTCAGGCATTGAAAAACGGATCTGACGGTGTTCTGG
The DNA here is from genome assembly GCF_051233685.1 of Desulfobacterium sp. N47. Lineage (NCBI taxonomy): Bacteria > Pseudomonadati > Thermodesulfobacteriota > Desulfobacteria > Desulfobacterales > Desulfobacteriaceae > Desulfobacterium > Desulfobacterium sp. N47. The sequence goes on along the minus strand of NZ_JBAMMY010000286.1, from coordinate 44,388 downwards.
TGGCCGGCTGACATTTCGGCGACTGCCATTACCTGGAAGGTAATATTCAAGCTGAAAAAAAGATTATTATGACCCAGAAACTTCTGAAGCTTTCCGGCATTGGTGAAAACAGGCTGCATCTTGCCTGGCTGTCCTCTGCTGAAGCTCAGAGATTTGTTGATATATCCACAGCAGTTATAAACAGCATTAAAGAGCAGGGCAAATTTGAACCGGCTATGTATGAACTTGAACTAAACGCTGCGGAGGATACTTTAAAAGCTGAAACTGTGCGCTGGATGGTGGGAAAAGAAGTTAAACTTCTGACCAAGGGCGATGTTTACGGCCGAAAATGGGAAAGAGAAAAATTTGAATCTGTTCTGGATTCCGTTCTGGAACGAGAATACAAGATTCGGCTTATTCGTCAGGCTATTATTGCCGGGTTTACATCCGTTAGAAGCATAAGCAGCAGAACCGGGCTGGAGATGAAACAGATTTCCTATCTTCTGGCGGATATGGAAAAAACCAGCATGGTTGAGTTTAAAGGCCATGAAAACAGTGTTCCGGTTTTCGGAGCGCTATAATTTGAGAAGGAGATACCGTGGGATCGGATAAAGATAAAATCAGCGGGTCTGTAATGGTGGTTGGAGCCGGCATCGCCGGTATGCAGGCATCGCTGGATCTGGCAAATTCGGATTATTATGTGCATCTTGTAGATAAGCTGCCGACAGTCGGCGGGATGATGGCCCGGCTGGATAAGACATTTCCTACCAATGACTGTGCAATGTGAGTAATCTCGCCCAAACTGGTCGAGGTCGGCCGGCATCTTAATATTAATATAATTACAAACAGTGAAATAAAATCGGTTGAAGGCGAGCCGGGAAATTTTACCGTTGCCCTGGTTAACCGTCCCCGCTATATTGATCCTGTTATCTGTACGGGCTGCGGGGAATGCGCGCGTCACTGTCCTGTAACTGCCATTAACCGCTACAATAAGGGTTTGGACGAGCGCAGGGCAACATTCATTGAATATCCGCAGGCTGTTCCTCTGGCCTTTGGCATTGATGCCAATACATGTATCGGTTGCGGTCTTTGTGAAAGCATGTGCGTTGCAAAAGCCATCCGCTACGATGATGTTGAGCGCGAATCCACGTTGACAGTGGGTTCCATAATTCTTGCGTCCGGCAGCGAGGGCTATGACCCTTCCAAACTGGATTTTCTGGGTTACGGGAAATACGCCAATGTTGTTACCAGCGAAGAATTTGAGCGTATTCTAAGCGCATCCGGGCCGTATTTCGGACATTTATGCCGGCCTCTGGACAGGGAAGAACCGAAAAAAATTGCATGGCTGCAGTGTGTAGGTTCCCGCGATACCAATAAATGCGGAAACGGTTACTGTTCTTCCGTATGCTGCATGTATGCGATCAAGGAAGCCATGATAGCAAAAGAACATGTGCATGGCGAACTTGACTGTGTAGTATTCAACATGGATATCCGTTCTTTCGGAAAGGATTATGAGAAATACTATCTCAGAGCCAAAGACAAAGACGGCGTAAGATTTGTCAAAGCAAGGATTCACACAATAACGGAAATTCCTGAAACCGGTGATCTTTCCGTACGTTTTGCAAACGAGGCGGGAGAAATTCTTGAAGAAACATTTAACATGGTGGTTCTGTCCGTTGGGCTCCAGATTCCTGAAACATCAAAAGTACTGGCCAAACAACTGGGAATTGAGCTGAATAAATATAATTTTGTTACCACAGATCCATTTACACCGGTTATGACTTCACGTCCCGGTGTTTATACCTGTGGTGTATTTCAGGGCCCAAAGGATATTCCAAGTTCCGTTACTGAAGCAAGCGCAGCTGCATGTATGGCAGGTGGTGATCTCGTGGAGGCCCGTGGCACTGAAACTAAAGCTATTGAGATTCCTGATCAACAGGATGTAGCTGGACAAACCCCTAGAATCGGAGTATTTGTCTGCAACTGCGGTATCAATATCGGCGGAATTGTTAATGTTCCTAAAGTTACCGAATATGCAGGAACCCTTCCTTATGTTGTTTTCACAGATCACAACCTTTTTACCTGCTCTCAGGATACCCAGGATAAGATCAAGGAAAAAATCATAGAGCACAAGCTTAACCGGGTGGTTGTGGCTTCGTGCAGCCCTAAAACCCATGAGCAGATGTTTATGGAAACATTAGAGGCCTGCGGTCTTAATCGTTATCTGTTCGAAATGGCAAATATACGAAACCAGAATTCATGGATACATTCCAAGAGTCCCGAACTTGCCACGCAAAAAGCAAAAGATCTTGTCAGGATGGCGGTAGCACGTTCTGCTACATTGAAGCAGTTGAATGAAAAAGTTATTTCGGTAAACAAGCAGGCTCTTGTTATCGGCGGTGGAGTCGCAGGAATGAATGCCGCTCTCGGTCTTGGCAGACAGGGATTCAAGGTGTTTTTGCTTGAAAAGGAATCTGAGTTGGGCGGATTTTCCCTTAAGCTTCATCATACCATTGAAGGAAAAGACGTCAAAATTTATGTGAAAGATCTTGTGGAACAGGTCAGGGCAAATGCAAATATTGAAGTTATTACCAATGCCCGCATAACCGATTTTGCAGGATATAAGGGAAATTTTACAACTGAAGTAACCGTCGGGGCGGAAAAGCAAAAGATTGAACATGGCATTATCATTATCGCAACCGGCGCCAAGGAATATATCCCTATAGAATATTCCTATAATGAAGATCCGCGTGTAGTAACCCAGGTTCAGCTTGGAGATATTCTTGAAGATAAAGGAGCTGCCGGTCTTAACTCAGTAGTAATGATTCAGTGTGTTGGTTCCAGAAATAAAGAAAATGAAAACTGTTCCAGAATATGCTGTCAGAATGCTGTTAAAAACTCCATTGTGATAAAAAAGCTGAATCCTGACACCAATGTCTATGTGCTTTACAGAGATATCCGAACATATGGGCTAATGGAAGACTATTATACTGAGGCAAGAAATTTAGGTGTCATCTTCATCCGTTTTGAAGAGGATAATCCGCCGCAGGTGGAATCTTCTTCCGAAGGAATGATAGTTACGGTAAAAGACCATATTCTTCAAAAAAACCTTGAAATTTGCGCTGATCTGGTGGCTTTAAGCGCAGGAGTGGTAGCCGAAGATACGGAAAATATTTGCAGGATAATGAAGCTTAACCGCAATCCTGAAGGGTTTTTTATAGAAGCGCATGTTAAGCTGCGGCCGGTTGATATGCCGGGAGAGGGTATATTCGTATGCGGTACGGCTCATGGTCCCAAACTGATAACGGAGGCTATTGCACAGGCTCAGGCTGCCGCATCCAGGGCAACAACGTTTCTGTCCAAATCTCAAATTAAACTTTCGGCGATTACAGCCCAGGTGGATACGGAACATTGTGTAAAATGTCTCACCTGTGTCCGGTCCTGTCCATTTGACGTGCCGGTATTTAATATTGAAAAACAGATTATCGAAATAGATGACGCCAAGTGCCAGGGTTGCGGTGTATGTGCAAGCGTATGTCCCAGGCAGGCGATCCAGCTCAATTATTATGAAGATAATCAAATTACCAGCAAAATAGATGCCTTGCTGGCAGGGGGAATATAATGTCTGACTTTGAACCAACTATTATTGCGTTTTGTTGTGATTACTGAGGATATTCGGCTGCGGACCTGGCAGGTTCGATGCGGCTTGATTATCCTGCAAATATTAAAATTATACGGGTTCCCTGTACCGGAAAAGTAGATGTCATGCATTTAATGAGAGCCTTTCAGATGGGAGCTGACGGCGCTTATGTTGTCGGCTGCCTGGAAGGAACATGTCATTATAAAGAAGGAAATTTACGCGCCAGGGAACGGGTAATGCACGTACAGAAACTTTTAGAAGAGGTCGGACTTGAAGGGGACAGGGTAAGGATGTATAACCTGTCTTCCGGCGAGGGACCAACTTTTGCAGCATATGCAAAAGAGATGACTGAACATATAAAGAAGCTTGGGCCTAACCCATTAAAAAAATGGTCAACAGCCAAAAATAAGGAGTAAATTATGGCGGAAGAAGCAATCAAACTTGGCGGAAAAAAGAAAAGTATGTTTATAGACAAAGTCAAGGCGATTCTCCCTGAAGGGGGCAATCTCAATCTTTGTCTTACCTGCGGAGCATGTTCATCAGGATGTCCTGCAACAGGGCTTGAGGGCATGGATCCGAGGAAGTTTTTGCGCATGGCGGCGCTTGGCTTGGACGATGAGATATTAAAGAGCGACTGGCCATGGATGTGTACTATGTGTCAGAGGTGTATCTATGTTTGCCCTATGAAAATAGATATTCCGCAACTGGTTTACAATGCACGTGGTCTGCGGCCAAGAGATCAAAGGCCAAAAGGCATCCTTGGATCATGCGATATGGCGTTAAGAAATGAAAGCACCAGCGCCATGGGCATATCTCCTGATGATTTTGTGTTTGTTGTAGAGGATGTGCTTGAGGAATACAAAGAGGCGCAACCTGAATTTGCGGACATGGAAGCGCCGATAGATAAAGATGGTGCTGAATTCTTTTTGAATCAGAATTCCAGAGAACCGGTTACCGAGCCCAATGAAATGGTTCCTTTGTGGAAAATCCTGCATCTTGCCGGAGCAGACTGGACATATGGCAGCCACGGCTGGGCGGGAGAAAACTACTGCATGTTCCTGGCTGATAATAATTCCTGGGAAAAAATTACCAGAACTACAGTTAATCAGGCCAATAAGCTGGGGTGTAAGATATTTCTCAATACGGAGTGAGGGCATGTTACATTCTCAGTCCGGGCCGGACTGAAAAAATTCAATCTTGAGCACAATTTTGAAGTTAAAAATATTTATGAATATTACGCCAAGTGGATACGTGAAGGAAAATTGAAAGTAAATTCTGACTGGAACAAGGATTTGAAGATCAAATTTACAGTACAGGACCCCTGCCAGATTGTTCGAAAGAGCTATGGCGATCCCATAGCCGAGGATCTGCGGTATGTGGTCAGGTCGGTTGTCGGTGAGGAAAATTTCATAGATATGCAGCCTAACAGATCAAACAACTACTGCTGCGGCGGCGGCGGCGGATTCCTCCAGTCGGGAATGAAGGATCAGCGTCTACAGTATGGAAAGCTGAAAGATCAGCAGATACAGGCCACAGGAGCAACCTATTGTATAGCGGGATGCCATAACTGTCACGCTCAGATTCATGAACTGAGCGAACATTACGGCGCTCACTATAATGTTGTGCACTTATGGACGCTTATTTGTCTTTCTTTAGGAATACTTGGGCCGAATGAACGGGAATACCTGGGAGATGATCTGAAAGAAGTTAATGTATTTCATCCTGAAACGGCCGAATAAAGAGGAGGGTATATGATTGTTGCGAAAAGAAAACCCTTTGATGAGATTAAAAACCTTATTAAGAATTATAAAAAAGTTCTTAATGTAGGTTGTGGAACATGCGTGGCCGTATGTCTTGCCGGCGGCGAAAAAGAAGTCGCGGTGCTTAATGCAGAACTTGATATGGCGCGAAAACTTGAAGATAATCCGATAGACATAAGCGGTATTACTGTTGAAAGACAGTGCGACAGGGAATATCTTGAAGCTCTTGATTCCAAAGTAAAAGATTATGATGCTCTTCTTTCAATGGCATGCGGAGCCGGGATTCAGTTTCTTGCTGAAAGATATCCGGATAAACCGGTGCTTCCTGCTGTTGACACCACATTTATCGGTGTAAACCAGGATGTGGGATGGTATGAGGAAAGATGCCGTTCATGCAGCAGTTGTGTTCTTGGTCTTACAGGCGGGATATGCCCTGTAACCATGTGTGCAAAAGGGCTTTACAATGGTCCGTGCGGCGGAACAAATAAGGGGAGCTGTGAGATAGACAAGGATCAGCCATGCGCATGGTATATGATATATGAAAGGCTTAAAGCCCAAAACCGCCTGGACTGTATCCTGGAAATTACTCCTCCTTCAGATTGGCAGAACCAGACGCCAAGAACTGTAATCCAACCGGGGTATAAAAAACCGGAAAAATTATAGAAACAAACGCTCCTTTTAAGATTGAACGTTTATTTTAAAAGCACAAGGAGCAGAAAGTTTTTATTGGTTGATTTTATAAGCGGGCAAAACAAGTTAATTTTGCCCGCACGAAATAAGAAATAAGTAATTTAAATATATAGGACAAGATAAAAATGAAATCAGGCAGCAATTTGGAAAAAGTCTTGGCGGCGGGGCATTTTGCATTTACAGGTGAGCTTGGACCGCCCCGAGGAACTGATGCCGATGAAGTAAGGAAAAAAGCGTCATACTTAAAAGGTATGGTTGATTCGGTCAATATCACAGATAACCAGACAGCTGTTGTGCGTATGTCAAGCTGGGCTGCTTCCATAATCGCAATTCAGGAAGGACTTGAGCCTAATTACCAGATGGTATGCCGTGACCGCAACCGTCTTGCCATGCAAAGCGATATTCTTGGAGCATATGCCCTTGGAATAAGAAACATGCTGTGTCTATCCGGCGATCATCAGAAATTTGGTGATCACCCCCAGTCTAAAGGTGTTTTCGATATCGATTCAATGCAGCTTATAGGCATGGTAAAAAGAATGCGTGATGACGCAAAAATGTTAGGTGGTACGGAAATGGAACATCCGCCTAAAATGTTTATCGGCGCAGCATCAAACCCCTTTGCCGACCCATTTGAATGGAGAGTACATCGCCTTGCAAAAAAAATAAAAGCAGGTGTCGATTTTATCCAGACTCAGTGCATATACAACATGGATAAATTCAGAAAATTCATTAAAATGGCAAATGACATGGGTCTTACCGAAAAAGTCTATATTCTTGCCGGAGTCACCCCCATGAAAGGCGTTGGTATGGCAAAGTACATGAAGAACAACGTACCCGGCATGGATGTTCCCGATGAACTTATAAAACGGCTTCAGGGTGTTGACAAAAAGATGCAGGCGGATGAAGGCATAAAGATAGCATGCGAACAGATTGAAGAGTTCAAAGAGATGAAAGGTGTGGCAGGTGTTCATCTTATGGCTATTGAATGGGAACACAAGGTCCCCGAAATTGCCGAACGCGCAAAAATGCTTCCAAGACCTGTAGTTTGATTATTAATAATCCGGGTAAAAACATAGAAAACCGTCAGAGGATTTCTTCCTGACGGTTTTCTATAATTCTCACATTTTAACCAATCCAATCTATACACCTCTGAACTACCCTGAATCATTCCACTTTTTTCTTTTTTTATGCTACAATTTGTCTGTTTTCCATATCAAACAGGGATAGTACTTTCTATTGATTAATTGCTTCGTCCAAACAGGAGATAGAATCCAAAGAGGCATCGTTTACAGGTAAGCCAATATGTGTAAATAGCGGAAAATGGTCTGAGGGATAACACTTTTTCCATCGCAGTTGAATTATTTTTGCATCCAGGACCCGCACAGAAGAAGGGACAAATATATAATCAAGCCTGAAGCGGAAAAAATATTTTCGAAACCCATGGAAAGTAACAGAATTTCGGTTTTTAGGATGTCGCACCCTGAAGGTGTCTACCAAAGGTGTAGGATTTATTACTGTAAGCTTTGTTTTGATTCTTAAAGGGCTTTTGCCTTTCAGATATTGTATAGGCGCACTTCTTTCCCTGGCATTAAAATCACCTGTCAGAATAAATGGGTCAGGATAAGAACGCGCATGAATACGCTTAATCAAAAAGATAACACTTTTTTTCCTTGAGCCTTGGGAGAGATGATCCAAATGGGTATTATAGAAGTAAAAAGCCTGCCCGGAATTTTTTTCAATCAAACGCACCCAGGTGCAGATACGCGGCATAATGTTTCCCCATCCTTTAGACCGCGGGATATCGGGTGTGTCTGACAACCAAAAGGTGCCTTCCTCAGATAGTTCAAACCGATTCGCATCATAAAAAATGGTGTTATGCAGTCTTTTGCTGCCGCCTAAATCTCCAATGCCTACATTCTTATATCCGGGAAGCATGGCGCTGATTTCAGGAATTTGAAAGTCTAAGGCTTCCTGAAGGCCCAAAACATCCGGACAATATAGATCTAAAATCTCATGCACAAGGCTGCGGCGATATTTCCAGTGATTTTTACCGTCTCGCGCAGTTCCACGCCGGATATTAAAACTCATAATTTTTAAGTTCAAACTAATATTTGGAACAGAATCAGAAGAATAATCCTTCTGTGTTTCAGGACATTCTGATTGTTGATGGATGATAAAAGGCCAGGTGATTGGCCAACGGGCTTGATTTATAGCTTTTTGGGCTAAACTGAATCCCTTCATTATTTGTTTTTACCTTGTTGCTTGACCTGTTCCGGATTATGTTTAATCCATTCCGTAACTTTTATAACATAAACATTATTATAAAAAAAGCAAGGTGTTTCCCCATCCAGGCATTATTTTAAGCCTTACTATCCCGGTAATGCTGCGTAACCTTGCTTATATAATTCCGTGTTTCCCTGGGCATTTTGTCGGGATTCTTTTCAAGATTTCCAGCTCCCCAGTTGTATGCGGCAAGTGCCAGAGACGTATCCCCGCCATATCGGTTCAAAAGACTCTTCAGGTATTTTGTCCCACCCATGATATTTTCCACAGGATCATAAGCGTTTTTGACACCAAGATCCTTCGCTGTGCCTGGCATAAGCTGCATAAGTCCCATCGCTCCAGCCGAAGATGTGCTTTCAGGATGGAAATTGCTTTCAATCTGAATCACACTTTTGATAAGATCAGGATCCATATCATGGATTTTCGCCGCATTTTCAATTACAGCATCAAAGCTGTGTTTTGACGGCAATACGTCATTTATATTCGGTAACACGTCATTTGTATTAATGATGCGTTGATTTTTTGACGCTTCATGCAGATCAGTATCATTTGAGACAGCCGGGGGCTCCAACAGGCAAGACAGGTTGAAAATAAAATCTGGTTTCTCCTCGTGATCCTCATCCATCATGTCAAGAAGCTCAATATCCATCATCCCCTGAATCCGTTTCCGGGACGTTGGAGATGTCAGCTCCTGAATTGTCCGGGGATTTGCGGATGAAACGGCCTGATTGAATAAATCCTGAAAGCTGCCGGCATCAGGTTCAACGGCAGGTCTTTCTTTACCTGCTATATCAGGCAAACCGTTTATTCTGTTTACAGATATTAAAGAGTCTTTGATAATGGCGGATATGCTCATAAGTATCCTTATCCGGTTAAAGGGTTTAACAAAGATACTATTCAATTTCTGTGCCACCTGAGATAATGTTGTTCGAATTTATCTTGTCACAGCAAGTGCCCGGCTGGGCGATACTTTATGTTGTAATTAAAACCCGTTGGGGCATCTGATTTTATATTTGATTATTTTTTCTTAATTCCGGCTTTTATCCCTGCTATGCTAAATAAACCTATGCAAAAAAGAAGTATTAAAGATGGTTCGGGGACCTGTTTTGCCGATGAAAAAGGTGCTTTTTTAAGAGCTACAGCACTTCCAAGATACCAATTTTTTGAATTATTATAAATAAAATTATCTAAATAATATTTGTTATTATAAAAATTGAGCCCATAACGCTTCAATCCTATATAATTATCATCCGAATCAGTGACATATACATCTGTATAAGTGATATTGCCCTTATCATCTGATTCATAGTCAAATCCCCATAATGAGATTGCGTGGTTAGGAATTAAATTTCCTCCAATAATGGTTAACGCTATGCTATCACCATCGTGAAGAAAATTATCAATTTTTGACATAATTTGAGCCGGACCAGTTGCAGTTAAACCTATAATATATTTATCAAAGCTGTATGTGTTCCAAAAACCGCCACCTGGCGTTTCGAGTATAGAGAGCATGTTTGTCTCTTGTCCGTCAAACTACCATTTTATAGCCTTTTTTGTACTACCTAAAAAATTGGAAAAATGACCCTTATAATATTGAAAAATGGCATTTTCATCTTCTAACGACCCGTCAGGATAGCCCCATCCAGCCCCAGCTATAACATTTGAAGCAGTGGCAGCCCAGCACATAAAGTTATCGTTTTTCCCGGTTTTATTCGCGTCATGCCATGTTCCGCCAAAATCCTGATAACCAAAATAAGATGCCCCAAATACCGGAGACTGATAACTCATCAAACACAATAACAGAGTTAACCCTCCTGCAAACAATCTTGCTTTCTTCATCCTACCGCCTCCTTTATTTGTTTACTGTCAGCAGCACAATACGGTCAGCAGGACAATCCTGCACCGGATAGAACATGGATGTCATAATTCTTTTCCCCCTGAAATATGATAGAGAGCTGGTGTAAAAGAAATATTCAAAAGTTATATTCAGGGAGAAGGCGGAGTTTCCATCGGCAGATTGTCATCAAGGTAATTAACCCGCCAAAAAGATGGAAATAGCACACACCTTAAATAGTGATAATATAATTTAAATAAAAAAGCCAGAATCTTTTATTGATGGCGCTATTATTGAAATATCGGGAACGACAGGCTTGAGAGTTTTGGAATTGGCTCCACAACTTAAACTTTACAACCCCCCTGCCCTTTAATTGTATATTGATATTTTAAATTACGTCCTTTATGCTTGTTTTACATTAAAATCATATAACCGGCAACAATACAAAATCATTATTTTGCCGCTGCTTATACTAACCTCCATGCCCGGGGCAGGCACAACGAAGCATGAGAATACAGGAGCCAGGAGTCAGGAGTCAGGAGTCAGGAGACAGAATAACCATGCTGTTGTTTTTCTTCTGTATTCTGACTCCTGTATTCTCATATAAAAGAAAGGGCATCCATAAAAATGTGCTGTCTTCGAATTAAAATACCGGTGTTTTTTTTATTCATTGTGCTTATGGGCTGCTTCGCGCCGTATAGTATATCAGCCCAAACTGAATCTTCGGATATAAACCGTTATTTTTACAGCGGCGACGGGCAACTTCAGCTGTTCAGTAAAAAAAACGGAAAATCCTTTTCAGGCAGATACCGTTTGGGTTTCGGAATCTATGATGAATCCGCTTTAAAACAAATCTGTCAGGTTTTTGACGCTCCTGATTCTGCTCCCATGACACATCTTTCTTTGCGGCTTATAGAATTTATAGATTTTTTACAGGATCGTCTTGGGCCAGGACGCCAAATTACCATCACTTCCGGATATCGAAACCCGGAATACAATACCGGTCTTCGCAATAAGGGCGGCCTGGCCGCTAAAGCCAGCCTTCACCAGTACGGAATGGCTGCGGATTTTATGATAGAAGGCGTTAATTCAAAATTTTTATGGAATTATGTCAAAGCGCTGGGTTTTGGCGGAGCCGGCTATTATCATGGAAAGACGGTGCACATTGATGTCGGCCCGGCGCGATCCTGGGATGAAACAACATCCGGAGTAGGCACTGGAATTTCAGATGACAACGAACTTATCTGTCTTGTAACAGATTACGATATCTATCAACCGGGCACCGCAATTAGTCTCCGGTTTATACGAATGACAGCCTTTCCAATCGGCGTAAGCCCTGAGTTCTCACTGATTCGAATAGATAATAAGGCCTTGGCTAAAGAAGCTACTTATTTTAAACCATATTTTTCCATATCCGAAAACGGCTCATGTATTCAGTTTTCAGATATCGATCAGATGTCTGGCATACGATGGGAATTGCCGAAAGATTTGAGCCCGGGCCGCTATATTATACGGGCTGTATTTTGTGATGATGCCTGGAAAGACATGCCAAAACAGGTTGAAACTCCTGAAATTGAGATCAGAGAATAAAATGTTGACGGCCAACCGGAATTAATCCGGTTAGCCGTCAGGAGGAAAGAAGAATTATTTTGGGGTTAATTTTATATTAAGCAAATAACTTGCCAACTCGGTCTTTTATTAATATTAACAAAAGAATATTATTTATTTCAATAAATATAAGATAGTTATGATTATTTTATTTTTTTGTTTATCATTAATATTTTTTTATCTTATTTCGTAACACATACAACAAGTTCATCATATTAAACCACTGCTTACAAGCATTGACATAATTAATTGTTTTTAAACGATTTATTTATGTTCATTATTTTGAACCGAACCAATACAGACCCTATGCTTCAATTTTGCTCAAATATTACCCCGCCAAAATTTTGTTCATATTTTCTTTACCAAAAATACTGTTATTTTTAAAAGTAAAAGAATCCATGGAAACCCATGCAAGAAAAGGTCAAACCAATCCAAGGGTTTAATTAAATTTCCTTTAATCAGCATAGATAGTTTTTCAATAATATGCGGAGGTGAAAATGGAGCAAGCCCTATCGTTACACATAATATTATAATAACCGCCCAGTTTAATTGGTCAACTACAGATAATATAATTTTCATAATTCTTTATCCTGACATGAAAACACCGGCTCATCCGGTGCATTTTTTTGGATTACGAATTTCTATCAGCTATTAAAATCTTCCTGGAATATATATTGTCAGATATCTTTCCACTGCAACTATTTCGGCATATTCTACAAAATAGTCAAGACTTTTTCAAAAATTGAATCCTGGAAAATCGATTCTATGTTTTTCTGAAATACGGTTGGCATAAAACATGCTTTTTAACGGGCCAATGAAAATAATATTGATTATCAGCACTCGATTAACAAAAAACATATATGGATAAAAAAACCTTAAAACCGGATACCTCAAAAACGCGCGAAACTGATTCAACATCCTGGAAATATTATCAACAACATCCTGATACATCTAAAGACTATTATGGCGGGTTGCCTTCTGAAGAAGAGATGCGCCAATATACCGGAACGCGTATGCCCCAGCGGGGGATTTGGTCAGTTGTATGGTCTGACGCCAGGCGCTTGGGTATCTTGCAGATGGCTACGATATCAAGCAGATCAGGGATTTTCTGACTACCGAGATAAATTTCTTCCGAATACGGAGGGAGGAAACCGAACGTGTACTTCGAACCATAGCTGAAATCTGCCCTTCATTTGGCCTGATCGGCAGTGTGGTAGGCCTTATGAGTATGCTGGCCGGAATAGGAGACACGTCGGTTATTCTTGCAACCATCCCGGTTGCCCTTACGTCGACTTTATATGGGGTACTGTTTGCAAGTTTTATATTTGGACCTTTTGCAGCGCATATTCAGGAGCGGACAGACAGGGAAATTTTTTTGCAAAGAATCATATTGGAAGGTGTAATTGCTATCGGCAGCGATCTGCATCCAAGGGCACTTGAAAATAAGCTCAAATCTTTTTTAACCCCTTCGGACCGGGCAGAAAAAATAGTTTCTCTGGAAAGGATCCGAAAGAAATTCAAAGTTAGTGACTCAGGTTTTTTCCATCCTGTTGAAGAGGCAGCCCAGCAGCTTAAAAGGTAACCCCCATTTAATTTTCTTTCAAAGCATCCACAACATTCATCCTGGCAGCCCTGAAAGCAGGAAGTATTCCGCCGACAAATCCCATCACAACAGAAAACAAAAGCGACTTATATATAATTTCAAACGTGATTCTGAAGTTAAAGGAAAGCTCTGAAAATGTCTGAAAATTTGTTGTTGAAACAGTAATAAACTGCATAAAAGAGCCAAAGAAAAGTCCTGTGATTCCGCCTAACAAACCAAGAAGTAAAGATTCCATGAGAAAGGCCAGAAGTATTGTTTTCCGGCTGAATCCAAGAGCGCGAAGCGTGCCTATTTCTCCGGTGCGGTTAGCAACAGCAGAATACATTGTTATCATTGCTCCAACAATCGCACCGATTGAAAATACTATCGTAAGCGTCTCCCCCAAAATCCTTAAAAACTTGGCCATCATTTCCGACTGTTCTTTGTAATACTGCGTTTCGCGCTTTGCCTCAAGTGTGAGTCTTGGATCAGATTCAATATTTTTTTTGAATGTCTCAAAATCGGTAGATTTTCTCAGTTTAAAAAGTATAGAAGAATATACCGGTCTTCTGAAAGCCGGCATAAACTGATCGACATCTCCCCATATTTCAGAACTGTAACCAGTATTTCCGGCATCAAATATACCCACCACAGTCCAGGAGCGCATGCCAAAAACAAGTGTTTGCCCGATACTTATATTTTTAAATCCCCTGGCAATGCCAAGCCCTGTAGATATTTCCGATGTTCCCGGTCTTGGCATACGGCCTGCGATAAGCTTTACCTGGGGCCGCAGAATAAGGGAATTTTCGGAAATTCCCCTGATGGTTACATTAGCAGGGCCATTCGTCTTCTTTTTTTCAAGAGTAATAAGTACAACCAATTCTTTTGCAAGTAGGATACGCCCATTTTCACCTGTTGCAATTTCCGGGCTGGTTTCCACAATCGAAGCCTGCTGCCTTTCAATTCCGCTTTGTACTTCCGAAACAGCGGATCGGCGGATAACTACCATATTATCGAATGTGCCTGTATCAACAAGTGTTTTTTGTAAACCTTCGGCAAGCATTACTATCGAAGCAAATACAAAAACCACAAGAGACATACCTGCAGCCGTAAGGCAAGTAGTTAGTTTTCTTGCCAGCAGATTTCTAAAACTATAAAAAAACAACAGCCCCATTTATCAGCCTATTCTCCCTAAACCGCTTGCAATAGGAACAGTTATAGCTTGTCTGATCGGAAAAACGGCAGCGACAACTCCCACAATAAAGCTCGCAATAATATCAAGATATATTGTCTGTGTTGATATATTAAAAATTGGAAAATAATCACCGACCGCACCCATAAATGCATCCACAGCTGGAAAAGTCAAAAGAATCCCCATAAGACAGCCAAGAGCCGTAATAAGCAGCGATTCTCCGAGTATAAGAACCGCAAGAAAATAACCACCAAAACCAAGAGTTTTAAAAACAGCATATTCGTTCATGCGTTCACGCACAGACATTGCCATTGTATTTGCAACAACAACCATTATGATAACAATAACAATCATAGTAACAAGCTCGATAACTGTAAGAATAGTCTGAGAAAGAGACACAAAACCCATCTGGAAAGCTTTTTCGGTTTCAGTCAGGGTTTCGGCAAACGAATTATTAAACATTTTGTCTATATTCCGGGCAGTAACCGCTGCCGCTTCAGGAGATGTTATTCCTATCATATAAAATCCCACCTGGTCGGCTCTGCGTACCCAGAGTTTTTTTACGGTTTCATTCAGATATTCCCAGTGAAAGAAAAACTGGCTTTCATCTACATTTTTATCCCTGCCGTGATATATAGCCTTTATAACGAATTCCCAGTTTCCGGGATAAATAGTACCTTTTAATACTACCGTATCTCCCGGTTTCCATCCGAACCGTTTGGCAAGCTTTGCGCCGACAACACAACCTTTTCTTTCTTTTAAGTATAAAGTCTTCTGGTCGGGAGGAATTACAAATTCCGGATAAAGATCCAAATAGCTTTTGGATTCTACAGCAAAATTTGCAAAAAAATTCTTCTCATTAATATAAAAACCTCCAAACCAGCTTCCGGCAGCTACAAGTTTTACTCCATCTATATTGCGTATTTTCTCTTTATAGGAAATAGGCAGCGGAAAAATTAAGGAAATTGAATTGCGGGTTACAAGACGTGTTGCTGAAGAAGCGTTAACCCCGGCGTACCATGCACTGACAACCGTTCTTAAAAGACCGAAAGCAAGAATTGCCACACAAATACCGCAAATAGTAAGAACGGTTCTGAGTCTGTGTCTAAACGCATTCCTGAAAAGAAGTTTGAGGATCATCTGCAAGAACACCTTTATCAAGATACATTATGCTGCCGGCTTTTTTTGCAGCCCTTGGATCATGGGTTACCATTACGATAGTCTTACCTATGGTACTGCATAAATTTTCCATAAGCTTTAAAACTTCCAGTGCAGACGCCCTGTCAAGATCACCTGTCGGCTCATCCGCCACCAGAATAGCAGGATCCGTAACTACAGCTCTTGCTATTGCGACCCGCTGCTGCTGTCCGCCCGATAACTGCCCGGGATAATGATCCTTCCTGTCTTCAAGTCCGACCAGACTTAATGCCGTGGATACATGCTCTTTTCTTTCTTTTTTGGAAAGCCTGGTTAAGATAAGAGGCAATTCAACATTCTCAAAAGCAGTCAGCACCGGAATCAGGTTATAAAACTGGAAAATAAAACCGACATTATCAGCCCTCCACTTTGCCAGTTCGGTTTCTATAAGCAAAGAAATATCAATCCCCTGCGCTATTATACTTCCGCTGTCGGCCTTATCCAGACCTGCTATAAGATTTAAAAGCGTGCTTTTACCCGAACCGGATGGGCCCATCAGTGCAAGAAAATCATTCTCCTTGACATCCAGAGATAAATTTTCAAGAACAATAATCGACTGATTACCGCGCCGATATGATTTTGTAAGATTTTTAATCTCTATAATAGGCGCCAAGTGATAAATTTACTCCTCAAGAACTTTAACTTTCATATCCGGCCTTAATTTGTTAAGAGGTTCGGTAATTATAAATTCTCCGATCTTAAGCCCTTGTAATATTTCAACCATGTTGTTCAGTCTTTTTCCGGTCTTGATTTCTTTCTTAACCGCTCTTTCGTTGCTAACCGAATAAACAAACCGGTTTTCCTTATTTTCGATAACTGCCTCAAACGGAATCGCCATAATGGCAGTTTGCTCATCAGGCATGACTTCGCGTGATAAAAATGCCACTTTTGCGCTCATCTCAGGAAGTACTCTCGAATCCTTTTCTATAAATGCCACTTTTACCATAACAGATGCTTTCGTCCTGTCTGCTGTCGGAACCACCATATGAACCTTTCCCGCAAAACGCACATCCTGCAAGGCATCAAGTCTTATCTCACAAGGCTGGCCTTTTTCCACTGAATTAATATTACTTTCCGAAACATCAACTTCAACCTGAAGAGATTTCATATCTGCAATATCAACAACAGCAGCCTTTGCGTTTGCAGCAGATCCAAGAGGCGTAACGATATCACCAAGGTCTGCATTTTTTGTGAGTACCACTGCATCAAATGGCGCACGCAGATTTGCATATTCAAGCATAACTTCGGCTTCTTTTAAAGCCGCTTCACTCGCCTTAATTGCAGCCTTTTGCCCTGATACAACGGCTTTTGCCCTTTTAAACCTTGCTCTTGCGGCATCATAATCCGTTTCGGATACGTTGTTGGTCTCAGCAAGTTTCGATATTCGATTAAAATACAAAGTGGCATCATCAAGTTCTGCCACAGCCTGCTCAAGTAAAGCTTTTGCGGTATTTACATTGGCAATGGCCCTGTTTTTGGCAGCCATGGCATCATCGTTTTCAAGACGGGCAACTATCTCCCCTTTTTTAACCTTGTTGCCTTCTTCAACACCTAAAAAAACAAGCCTTCCCGTAATTTTTGATGAAACAGCCGCCTTACGCTGAGCAACAACATAACCGCTTGCATTCAAAAGAGTATAAGTCTGGGACGGATAAATATTCATAGCCTTAACACCCCGGACAGGAAGAGCCGGAGTTAACATCCCATTTTTATAAAGAATCGCAATTACAGATAATATCAGCGCAGCTATAATAAAAATATAATATTTTTTCTTTCTCCCGGTTCCGGCAATTCTTGCATCCTTTTTTATGCTAAGCCTGGAAATATCATCTTCAGACATTTACATACCTTTTTGTTGGTGAAAGGTTTAAGGTTCAAGGTGAAAGGTTTAAGGTTCAAGGTGAAAGGTTCGAGGTGAAAGGTTCGAGGTGAAAGGTTCGAGGTTCGAGGTTCAAGGAATTAGTATTTCCCTTTACTCTTTCACCTTTTTCCTTGATCCTGCTGCTTTTATCTCATTCACTACAGTTTTATAACTCTCATCATGTTTGTAGTTCCTGCAACATATTCAGTAGTTCCCGATGTAATAACAACAAGATCTCCTTTCGATACATATTTTGAAGCAAGAGCAGATAATGCCGAATTGTCACTACTGCAACATTTATCATCTATGAAAGTCACAAGGCTTGGCAGACATCCCCAGTAAAGGGCAAGCAGTCTTGCAGTACTTTTTTCAGGAGAAAGAGCTACAATTATCGATCTGGGCCGAAACCGAGAAATATGTATAGCAGTTGAACCGGAGCGGGTTGTTGCTATAATTGCCTTGACATCAAGATGCTCGGCAAGAATACATGATGCATATGCAACCGATTCCGAAACGTCGGTTTTCGGCAAAAAGTTTAAGTACTTTTCGTGCGGATAATTTTCCTCGGCACTTTCGGCGATTTTGCTCATATACTGAACTGCCTGCACAGGATATTCACCGCTTGCCGTTTCTTCGGAAAGCATAATTGCATCAGCACCGTCCAGTACCGCATTTGCAACATCATTGGCTTCAGCTCTTGTAGGACGGGGAGAGTTAACCATAGAGCGGAGCATCTGTGTTGCTATAATAACAGGTTTGCCCATATCATTAGCTTTTTTAACAAGCATCTTTTGAATGTTCGGAACAGTTTCAAGGGGTATTTCAACGCCAAGATCACCACGGGCAACCATTATGCCATCCGATACTTCCATAATAGCTTCAATATTATCAAGAGCCTCATGTTTTTCAATTTTTGCTATAACAGGAGTATTTTTCATCTCTTTTTTAATTATATTTTTTAAGGTAATTATATCATCTGCATCTCTTACAAATGAAAGAGCAACATAATCCACATTATTATTAAGTCCGAAAATAAGATCCCTTTGATCTTTATATGTCAGGGTATCAGCCTTTATCGTGCCGGTAGGAAGATTTATTCCCTTGTTGGAAGTAAGAACTCCGCCTGTAATTACTTCACAGATTATATCGGTATGGCTTATCCTTTTAACAACAAGCTCCAGCATGCCGTCTGCAAGCAGTATTCTGTCATCCGGTTTAACATCGGAAGAAAGACTTTGATATGATACTGAAACTATCTCGGAATCACCCTCGACTATTCTGCTTGTAAGCGTAAATGCCTGACCGGGATCAAGACGCACTCCCGGTTCTTTTACTTTTCCGATTCTTATTTTAGGACCGCAAAGATCCTGCAATATAGCCACATGTGCGCCCAGTTTGTCGGAAACAGCGCGAATATTATTCATCTTCTGAAGATGCTCTTCATGAGTGCCATGCGAAAAATTCAACCTGGCAACATTCATTCCGTTTAAAATAAGTTCTTCCAATATTTCGGGAGAGTCACTGGATGGCCCGATTGTGCATACTATTTTGGTTTTCGGCATGATATCTATTACCCGTGTTAGGCGTTATAAGTTATTTAATGCTAACTATTGTCCATCCATAAACGGCATCTTGCGACACATATCTGCGTTCTCGCGTTTTTGAAATACTCGACGTAAGCCCATTACGCCTGCGTTTTCAAAAAAGCTGCGGCCTTGATCTGAGCCGCAATCTACCATTTCTGGACGGACACTAACTATGATTATTGACGGCAAATATTTAAAATAATATTTTCAAGCACCGTTTTAGGATTCTGACCGGAAGATTTCAGGTGCATGTCGGCATTTCTCAGGCATTCAAATGCAAAAAGGAGTTCGTCCATGCTGAAATATTCCGATTTTTTAAATAACTCCCATAAAGGATAAGGGCTTTTTGAATTTTTCGCAATTAAAAGATCAGTACCTGGTTTACTTTTCTTTTTTGCAGTTTTTTTCTTCTTATCACTATTGATTTGTGCATGTTGCTCATCCGATAAAAAACCGTCCCATGATTCGATATGGTTTGATAATTCTTCCTCATACTTGTCCAAAGCCGGCTTGGTAACGGAAACAAAACGAGGATATGAAAAGGAAGCTTCCCAGGCTTTGCTGTAAGAACTTTTTGTAAATCCTTTAATATAGATGATTTTTCTGATCTGGTTTATTATTGCAGCAAGCGCCTGAAGAGGATGAATCCCGGCATAAAGAAGAGAATCGAGATAAAACAAAGAATCAGTGATGTTTCTGCCGGATACTGCGTTTGTCAATGCATAAATCGGATCCTGCTTTGTTCTTTTTAAGACGCTTTCAACATCTTCTACAGTTATTTTATTTTTATCCGTAAAATTTATAAGCTTTTCAAGATTGTTTAATAAAGCGCGCAGATCAAATCCGGTTTTTTCATACATTGCAGAATATGCATCATTATCTATCGTTTTGCCGCTTTTTGTAAGTATTTCATTCATCCTTTCCCGGATAATATTTTCCCTTACTATCTTTTCGTTTTTGGAATCACCTTTAGGAACCTGGCAATCGATTATAACCCCTTTTTCTTTCAAAGCCTTATAAAGAACCAATCTTTTATCAACAAGCAGTGCTGTGACTATCAGGTGGTTTCCTTCAGGAAAACCCTTATCAATAGCTTTAAGAAAAAAAGAAGCACTGTCTATTGATTCCAATACTCTGATATTATTGTTCAGACAATATGCTATTATAGCATCTATCCATGAATCGTCCGATTCGGCAACATCAATTTTTAACGATTTACTCCGGTTTGTTTTATCCACGTCATCAAAAGAAAGCCCAAGCAAAGACATGATGCTCGTAAAAAACTTAGAAGCTTTTTTCATATCTTTTTTTTCATATGATTCTTTGGCTTTTTCAAGAAGACTTGCATGGCTGTCTTTGGAATAGAATATATTCGAATCGGTAAAAGCTATTACTTTTCTTCCGGGCATAAAAGAAAAAGTGTTAGCGCGTTCGACCGCATCGAATATATTTTCATTAACCCCTTCAATTGCATCGTAATTCAGACTTTCAGATAATAAAGATGAACCTGATAAAGATGCAGGAAGCAACGAATTTAAAAGCTCTTCAAATGCGGTTTTATAAAGCAACTCTTCTCCATGTATAAGATAAACTTGGGAAAAGCCGTTTTGGTTTGCGTCTTTGATATGATTATTGAGTTCTTTATAATTTATTTCAGGCATATAAATAAAGGGTCCCAAGGTTCAAGGTTCAAGGTTCAAGGTTCCAAAGTTCATTGGTTATATTTTAACGGTGAACTTCTAAACCTTTGAACAATGAACCCTTTATTGTTTTTTTTTAGCGCGCTTACCTAAGATAAAAAGCATTATTGCTGAAATTACAGCTGCGATGATTCCCACAGTCTGGGAAACGGAAAAGATACCAAAAAGAAAACCACCTCTGAAATCGGCTCTGAATATTTCTATAACAGATCTTGTTATTCCATATATTAAAACGTAAATCCAGAAAACCTGCCCGTCGTATTTTTTCCGTTTGCGGAAGAACACCAAAAACAGGAATATAATCAAATTGTTAATAGCTGAATATAGTTGCGTGGGATGTATGGGAATACCTGCAGGAGCAAGAGAATCAGGATTATTGAAAGTAACGGCCCAAGGCAATTCACAGTATTTCCCATAACAGCAACCTGCAAAAAAGCACCCTATTCTTCCGAAAAAATGCGCAAGAGCAACTGAAGGAGTAAGAATATCCATTGTTTTCATGACAGGAATTTTTTTTGTTTTAAGATAGATAATTCCTGTAATTAAAGCTGCGATAAAGCCACCGTAAAAAACAAGTCCGCCATTCCATACCTTAAAGATTTCAAGCGGACTGTCAAGAAACAGCCTGGGATTTGTTGCGACATAAAACAGACGCGAACCAATAATTGCGGAAATAAGAATGTAAAAGCAAAGATCCATTATCATATCCGGGTCTTCACCCACTCTTTTGGCTTCCTTAACGGCATAAAATATTCCGGCAAGAAAGCCTAATGCGATGAAAAAACCATAAGTATATATTGATAAAGGACCTATTTTAAAGAGAATGGGATACATATAATCTCCTTTTGAGGATAGAGCAGCAGCGGACAACAAATAATAATTTTCGCTATCAGATGCCCGCTATTCGCCTCTAACAGCTTGAACGGTTAATCAGTCCGGCATTTTTTTTAACAGTATATGAAACAGCAATATACACATCCCGATGGAAATAGCGCTGTCTGCAATATTAAAAGCAGGCCAGTGCAGATTTCTTATATAGATATCGAGAAAATCAACAACTTTCCCGAAACGGATTCTATCTACCAGATTTCCTGCGGCTCCCCCAAAGATCAAGGCAAGAGCAGTTGCAAGCATTGGATATTTTCTTGGTGTAACCCGGTAAAAGTATAAAATGAAGCATAATGCAAGAAATGAAACAACAATAAAAGCCAGTTTTCTTACAAAGGGACTCTGACCGGCAAGAAACCCGAAAGCTCCGCCGGGATTATGAATATGGGTAAGGTTGAAAAAACCCGGAATAATTGAAATGGAATGATAAAGCGGCATATATTTTAATACAATGATCTTTGTCGCCTGATCAAGCAGGATCACAATTCCAGCAATAAATATAAGTTTTAAATATTTATTTTCAAACAATCTCACCTCTGATTTTTTACCTATTTCCGCGAAGCGCACATCGAATAGATCCGCTTTCCGAAATTCGCCGTTCATTATTCCTTATTCGCTATTTGCTCCCCGGCATCTGCTATCCGGTTCAGCACTTTTTGACACCTGCTGCAGATACCAGGTTCATTAGTGCCTGTGCCTACTGTCATATCGTAAATCCAGCATCTTTCACACTTTTCACCAGGAGCAGGTTCGGCTGAAATATAAAGCCCTTCTATCTCTCGGCTTTTTGTAGCTCCATCAGGTTTTTCATCTTTTATCAGAAAAACATTTGAAGTGATAAATATGGTTTTTAAGTCATCCGCATATCTGCTTAGAAGATCAAAAAGATCACCCTGTGCATATATTTTAACGGAAGCATTGAGTGAATGACCTATTATTTTTTTTGCTCTTGCTTCTTCGAGCACCCTGGTAACCTCACCACGCACTTCAATAATTTTTTTCCAATTTTCTGCAATTACCGTATCTTTCCATTGTTTTGAAACAGCAGGCAAAAGGGCAAGATGAACGTTTTCTTCCTTTCCTTTGTATTCAGACATGGCTTTCCATATATCTTCGGAAGTAAACGGAAGAATCGGAGCCATAATCCTTGTAATCGAATCAAGTATTAAATACATAACGGTTTGCGCACTTCTTCTCTCCAATGATTCGGGAAATGAAGTATATAGCCTGTCTTTTAAAATATCGAGATAAAAAGCCGACAGATCGGTTGTGCAGTAATTATAAAGGCTGTGATAAATTGTATGAAATTCATATAAATCATAGGCCCTGGCAGTTTTTTCCGTAAGTTCGGAAAGCCTGAAAAGAGCATACCTGTCAATTTCAGGCATCAAATCATATGAGACTTTGTCTTTTGCAGGATCAAAATCATATAAATTTCCAAGCATGAACCTGCATGTATTTCTTATTCTTCTGTAGGCATCGCTTAATTGCTTGAGTATATTATCCGAAATTCTGATATCATCCCTGTAATCCGAAGCAGAAACCCAGAGTCTTAGAATTTCGGCGCCATATTTATCTATAACTTTCTTGGGAGCAATCACATTGCCAAGAGATTTTGACATCTTTTTCCCATCTGCATCGACTACAAATCCATGGGTTAAAACCGACTTGTACGGAGCCTTTCCCCTTGTCCCGACCGCAGTTAAAAGAGAACTGTGAAACCATCCTCTGTGCTGATCGCTTCCTTCAAGGTAAAGATCGGCAGGCCACTTAAGATAAGGGCGCTGTTCAAGTACGGCGGCATGACTTACCCCTGAGTCAAACCAAACATCAAGAATATCTGTCTCCTTTCTGAAAGTATTGCTTCCGCATTTACTGCAAATACTTCCTTCGGGAACAAGCTCTGCGGCTTCTTTTTCAAACCAGATATCTGCGCCGTGTTCTTTGAAAAGCTCAAACAAATGATCGGCAAGTTTTTGATTGATATGAAGAGTATCACATTTTTCACAGAAAAAAACAGCAATGGGAACACCCCATGCACGCTGTCTTGAAACGCACCAGTCCGGTCTGTTTTCAATCATCCCGTAAATTCTTTCTCTTCCCCAGTCAGGTACCCACTTTACCCGGTCGATTTCTTCAAGAGATTTTTTCCGAAGACCCGTTTTATCCATGGAAATAAACCACTGAGGAGTCGCTCGGAAAATAACCGGTTTTTTACAACGCCAGCAATGAGGATAAGAATGTGAGATATTTTCCTCTGCGACAAGAGAACCGGAATCTTTAAGCTTTGATACGATATCGCTGTTTGCCTTAAAAACAAACTTGCCCTTAAAAAATTCCACATCATCTGTAAAACAGCCGTTATCATCAACAGGAGAATAGGTGTCAAGACCATATGAAAGCCCCACTTCATAGTCTTCCCGTCCATGACCGGGAGCCGTGTGAACACAACCTGTTCCGGCATCAAGAGTAACATGAGTGCCAAGTATTATAAGCGATTCCCTGTTATATAAAGGATGCAAACAATGTTTTTTCTCAAGTTGTTTAGCTGTTATTTCGCAAAGAATTGAATAATCCGGAATGCTAAAAATTTTCATGCACTTTTCCGCAAGATCGGAAGCTATAATAAACACTTCATTGTTTCCTGTTTCTATTGCAACATATTTGAAATCAGGATGAAGAGCCACCGCAAGGTTTGCCGGAATTGTCCATGGAGTAGTTGTCCAGATAACAACATATGTTTTTTTGCCGGAAAGCTCGGGAATTTCTTTTGAAACATCATCTGAAAGCAAAAACTTAACAAATACGGAAGGGGATTTTTCATCCTCATATTCTATTTCGGCTTCTGCAAGCGCGGTTTTGCAGCTGCAACACCAGTGTATAGGTTTTTTGCTTCTAAAGAGGCTTCCTTCCAGACCGAATTTGATACATTCTCTGGCGATTATTGCCTCATATTCATAGGCCATTGTTAAATATGGGTTATCCCATTCGGCCAGAACCCCAAGTCTTTTGAATTCCTCACGCTGAATATTAACATATTTTTCTGCATACTGCCTGCAAAGCTTTCTTATCCGGGACTGGGAATATTTTTTCGCTTCGGAGCCCAGTTCTTTGTCGACATTATGTTCTATGGGAAGTCCGTGGCAGTCCCAACCCGGCACATATACGGCGTTAAAATTCGCCATCTGCCTGCTGCGAACTATAATATCCTTTAATATTTTATTTAATGCGGTTCCAATATGGATATTTCCATTTGCATAAGGAGGGCCGTCATGCAAAATAAAAAGTTCCCTGTCTTTTGAAGCAACCCTTATCTTGTTATACAAATCATTATCTTCCCATTCCTTTAATATAATGGGTTCCCGTTTTGCCAGATCTGCTTTCATGGCAAAATCGGTAACAGGAAGATTTAGTGTCTTTTTATACTCCATCCGTTCCTCCAAAATCATATAATATATAAAATCAATCCCGACGGTTTCGCAAAAAATATTTTCCCTCTCCCGCAGATTGAAGTAAATTTAGTTTTTTCAAACTATCGCTTTAAAAAAGTTAATACCTTGTATTAGCAAAGCATTTATCTGTCAAGGCAATTGAAATCAAAAAGCTATTGTCATTTCCCCTGCC
Source organism: Desulfobacterium sp. N47 (assembly GCF_051233685.1). Lineage (NCBI taxonomy): Bacteria > Pseudomonadati > Thermodesulfobacteriota > Desulfobacteria > Desulfobacterales > Desulfobacteriaceae > Desulfobacterium > Desulfobacterium sp. N47. Next base: position 18,964 of record NZ_JBAMMY010000286.1, on the reverse strand, counting down.
CTGCCCTATTGATCCCTGACCCCCGACCCCTGATCCCTTTCCTTCTTTCTGCTTTAACCTTGCACCTTTAACCTTGAACCTTTAACCTTTAACCTTGCACCTTTAACCTTGCACCTTTAACCTTGCACCTTACTCGCTTATCAACTTATGAACTTATCAGCTTATGAGCTTATCAACTTATCAACTTCCCTTCATTCTCCTCCAACCTTTAACCTTGCACCTTTAACCTTGAACCTTGAACCTTTAACCTTTAACCTTGAACCTTTTTACTTATATCCGATTTTCTGATATAATACGGAACAATCAATCCGGCATCTTCAATATCATTATTGCAAAATTTCTTAATACCCAGAAATCCTACCGTAGAAGCTTTAATAATATTAAATTCATCGGGCATAAAATGAACCAGATCTTCAAGCTTGCCTTCTATGATGTTTTTATATAAGCAAACTCCGTCTCCGACAAATATGCAAGGTTCATTTATATTATCTATTGCCATTTCCGGAATAAAATTTTTTTCCCCGGTTTCTTTTTTTATAATCCCATCTGCAAACCTGTAACGTGAAAAGTATACTTCGCCCTTTCGTGCATCTGTCATAATACATATCAGATAATCAGTTTCGGGCAGCTGTTCAGCAAGAGCATCAAGGGTTGATATAACAGCCACAGGTTTTTTAATTGCTTCGGCAAGACCTTTTACACAACTTATACCTATACGAAGTCCCGTAAAACTACCCGGCCCTCTTGTAACGGAAAACCCATCCAAATCATGCGGAGTTAAACCGGAGATTTCAAGGGCCTCCCTTATCATAGTCATAAGATGTTTTGAATGAGTCTCCTGTTTTCCATTAAAAAGCTCCGAGAGAAGATTATTATTATCAACAATCGCAACACCACAGTATCTGGAAGCCGTATCAACAGCAAGTATTTTCATTATCAGCTATCAGGGTATATAATTTTATAATTATGCTTTTTTATTCTTTTTATGCTGCAAATCATCCGCATTAAAACCTTCGATAGCTAACGGAAGGACATCATTCATCTGCTTTACAGTGACAAATTTGATCTTGCGCTTTACATTTTGAGGTATCTCTGTAAGATCTTTAATATTTTTTTCAGGAATAATTATCGTTTTTATTCCGGCTCTTAGTGCACCAAGCGCTTTTTCCTTAAGACCTCCTATCGGAAGAACTCTTCCTCTAAGGGTAATTTCACCGGTCATTGCCACAAATTTATTAACCGGTTTATTGATAAGAACCGAAATAAGAGCTGTAGCCATTGCAATGCCTGCAGACGGTCCGTCTTTGGGAATTGCTCCTGCCGGAACATGTATATGAACATCGGTATTGTCAAAAATGTTTTCTTCAAGACCGAACAGAGAAAGATTGGCCCTTGCATAACTTACAGCAGCCCTTGCAGATTCCTGCATTACTTCACCAAGCTGCCCGGTAATTATCAGCTCTCCTTTTCCTACAAACAATGCAGCTTCAACATAAAGGACTTCTCCTCCAACCTGTGTCCATGCAAGGCCTGTGGAAAGACCGATTTGGCTGTCCTCCTGGTCCATTTCAGGTATAAACTTTGGAACACCAAGAAATTTCTGAAGATTTTTTTTGGAAATATGAAAAGTACCCTTTTCGCCTTCTGCTATCTTTCTTGCTACTTTACGGCAGATAGTACCTATTTCTCTTTCAAGATTCCTCAGTCCGGCTTCTGATGTGTATTCTGTAATAATCTGCTGCATAGCCTCCGAACTGATTGATAACTTCTTAGTGCTTATGCCATTTTCTTTTATCTGGCGGGGAAAAAGAAAGGTTTCCGCAATTATTTTCTTTTCTTCCGAAGTATACCCTGAAAGATTAATTACTTCCATCCTGTCTAAAAGAGCGGAAGGGATAGTATCCGTTAAGTTTGCGGTAAGAACAAACATTACCTTTGAAAGATCAAAAGCAAGATTAAGATAATGATCGCTGAAAGCAAAATTCTGCTCCGGATCAAGGGCTTCCAAAAGTGCAGCTGAAGGATCACCGCGAAAATCTGCGCCGACTTTATCGATTTCATCCATCATAAAAACAGGGTTGTTTGTACCGCACTGTTTCAAACCATTTAAAATACGTCCGGGAAGTGCACCAATATATGTACGCCTGTGCCCCCTTATTTCAGCCTCATCCCTTATTCCGCCAAGAGATATCCTGACAAATTTTCGTTTCATTGCGGTCGCTATAGCTTTTCCAAGAGAAGTTTTCCCCACACCGGGAGGACCGACAAAGCATAAAATCGGGCCCTTCATTTTCAGATTAAGCTTTCGAACGCTTAAGTATTCCAGTATCCTGTCCTTAATATTATCAAGCCCGTAGTGATCCGTATCCAAAACTTTTTTGGCGTGTTTGATATTGATAACATCCTTTGTTGATTTGCTCCAGGGCAACTCGACAAGCCAGTCAAGATAAGTTCTTATTACAGAAGCTTCCGCAGAATCGGCATGCATCATTTCAAGCCTTTTGAGCTGCTTCTCAGCCTCTTGTTCAGCCTCTTTGGACATTTTACAGCGTTTTATTTTTTTTCTGTACGAACTTAGCTCCTGGCTTCTTTCGTCATTATCACCAAGCTCCTTGTTGATAGCTCTCATCTGCTCTCTGAGATAGTAATCACGCTGGCTTTTTGATATCTCCTCTTTCACGTCGGACTGTATCTTGGCCTGCATGGCGGAAAGCTGAACTTCTTTCGACAAAAGCTCATTTACTTTCTTAAGGCGTTTAACCGGATCAATAATTTCAAGCAACTGCTGGGATTCTTCGATTTTTAGCCTTAAGCTTGACGCAACCAGATCTGCAAGCTTTCCCGGATCATTAATTCCTTCCAGAATAGAACCAACATCACCTGTAAGTTCTCCACGAAAAGCCATTATCTTTTCCGAATTTTCGCGTACGATTCTCATCAATGCCTGAATTTCAATAGAAATTTCCTTTAGAGGCAGCTCTATGATCCTTTCAATCTTTACACGATAAACCGATTTTCGCCTGACAAAATCCAATATTTTAGCTTTTGCTATACCTTGCACAAGCGCTTTAACACGGCCATCGGGAAGCTTCAGCATTCGTAGCACCTTACTTACAGTACCAATGCGAAACATTTCATCCTGACCGGGATTTTCGATATTCGGGTCTTTCTGGGTCACAAGCAGCAAAAAGCCGTCTTCCCTAACCGCTTCCTCCACAGCTCTGACCGACTTTTCCCTGCCTACAAAAAGCGGAAGAAGCATGTCGGTAAAAATAACGACATCACGTACCGGCATAAGCGGCATAATTTCAGGAAAGTTTGTATCGTTTTCATCCTCATCGATCATTTTTATCAGGTCATCTTTGTCGGTTTCGCCCATTTTTTCTCCTGCATATCTTATTAACTATAACAATTTAAAATTATTAATACAAATTAACATTTAACTAAAGGAAAAATTGCAATTTAAAGCTTAAATTGCGCTTTGTCTTTTGTTATTGCATCACACAAATAAGCAGCCTGCATCCCTTGCGATTCTAATGCCTTGCATATTAAGCTGTTAACGCTGTCGTCTGTCTCGCGGCTTTTCATGAATCCATACTATATGAATCAGATTTTTAAATATATAACAATATTTTATTTTAGCAATAACAGGCTTGATTTTTTTATTCAATATACATAAGTTACATACCGATAAACTTAACGGACATATAAGTTAAACCAGGGTGTGTGCAAAACCGGCGAACAATTATCGTTATATTTATGAAAGTTGGCTATGTCTAATTATATTATCCATGTTTTAACGTTTATATTCGGGCTTTGCATAGGAAGTTTTATGAATGTATGCATATACAGGCTTCCTCTTTCAAAATCTATTGTTACACCCCGTTCAATGTGCCCCGGCTGCAATACTCTTATAAAATTTTATGACAATATTCCTTTATTTAGCTACATACTTCTCGGAGGTAAGTGCAGAAAGTGTAAAATATCTATTTCGTTGCGCTACCCTATGGTTGAACTTATAAGCGGGATTGCCGCTCTTTCATGTTTTATTAAATTCGGACTTAGCTTTGAAGCTTTAGCATATTTCGCTTTTGCTTCAGCACTCATTGTAATTACTTTTATCGATATGGACCACCAAATCATACCTGATGTAATATCTTTACCAGGTATACCAATCGGTATATTGCTTGCATCACTTGTTCTGCCATCAATAAATTTTAAAGAATCCATTATAGGGATTCTTGCTGGTGGGGGAAGCCTGTTTGCAGTAGCATGGATATACAATCTGATTACAAAAAAAGAGGGTATGGGTGGCGGCGACATAAAGCTTCTTGCAATGATTGGTTCCTTTACAGGGTGGCAAGGAGTTTTGTTTACAATTTTCATAGCTTCGGCAACAGGAACTCTTGCCGGAATTGCTGTTATGCTTAAAACAAAAAAAGGTGTGAAACTGGCTGTACCCTTTGGTCCTTTTCTTTCTATCGGCGCCATATTATATATCTTTTTTGGAACAGAAATTATTTCATGGTATTTTGATATACTGATATAAATTTTTGTCTTATAATTATTTCAGAAAAAGATCCCGTTTTCTTTTTACGGTCTCCTGCCGTATCAACATTTTCTTAATCCCGGTTCATATATCATTGGATATTTTGTATCCAAAAATTATTTTGTATCCATAAATTATGCATACACCTTACCCATAAACCACTTATTTCAAGAAACCATTTTCAAAAACTAATATAAAACACAATTTATTAAGCATGTTATAAACTTTTAAAAGACTTTAGAGGAAATGGCATGCAGGTTGCTTAACAAGAAAATAACAACGGAAAACGGAACATCATGAATTTTATATATCGTTTTCATAAATGGAATAAAAATATTAAAAGAAGGAGGTATTATGAAAAAACAATTTCTGACAATTTTTTTAACTTTTGCAATCGTTGCCTTTGGCATTACCGCTTTTGCAGGCCAGGATATGGGATATGGCCCGGGAAAGGGTACAGGGTATGAACCAGGAAACGCAAAAGGATATGGACCCGGTTCCTGTTATATGAAAAACCTAAGTGATGATGAGATGAAAAAAGTTAATGAGGAACGCGACGCATTTTTTAAGGCAACCGAGGGGCTAAGGCAGGATATATATGCAAAAGAACTTGAATTAAAAAGCGAGCTTGCCAAAAAAGATACTGATACCGGAAAAGCAATAAAGATTCAGAAGGAAATTTCCGAACTCAAATCTCAGTTTGACCAGAAACGGCTTGATCATATGATAAAAATGAAAAATATAAATCCAAGTTTGATCAGAGGTTTTGGCGGTCGAGGACGTGGGCGTATGATGAATAAACCCTGTATCGGCAATATGAATTAAATCTTAAATATCAGTAATATATTATGGATGTTGCATTAGATAAAACAACCATCTCCCCCCTAAAACTGTTCTGCACAATCATCTAAAGCCCATCAACAAGGCCGGGGCAAATAAGCCCCGGCCTTGGTTAAAGCCGGATCACAGAATGGACACATCTCCAATCCCCTGCCGAATCACTTCAGGAATATCATTAATCAGCGAAACTACACTTGATGGTTGCCCCGGAACCGGACCGCCATCTATTACCAGGTTGATTCGTGTTTTATAATATTCATGTATCAAAGAGGGGTTATCAAAGACAGTACCATCCGGCATGGTCGCGCTGGTTGTAATAATAGGGTTTCCAAGCTCTTCAACAAGTGCAAGGCAAATTATATTGTTTGGAACCCTTATTCCTGCCGTTTTCCGGTTTGTAAGCATAATTTTTGGCACCAGTTTTGATCCTTCAAGCACAAAAGTGTAAGGCCCCGGTAAAAGTCGTTTCATCGTCTTGTATGCATAGTTTGATACCTTGGCATAATCGCTGATATTTTTTAGTCCGGAACACATGAAACTGAAAGGACTGTTCTTTTCTCTTTGTTTTAATAAATATATTTTCTCAATAGCCTTTTTATTCATTATATCGCAGCCTATTCCGTAATATGTATCGGTCGGATAAGCTATCACTCCGTCTTTTTTAAGTATATCGATTACCTTGCTGATAAGACGTTTCTGAGGATTTACAGGATTGATTTCAATAAGCATATTTGCTCTTTTATTTATTAATTAATAACGATTATTTATTGTTCATTATACCGTAGTTTCACTGCAAAGCAAAGAAATTTAATCTTGCCAAAAATACCCCATACTGATAATAATAAAAATTTATAAAATCCCTTCCGGCCCTCAACACATTTAAGGAAGGAATATGGGAACATCACCGCAGGAAAAGATTGACCATTTTGAGGATAGCGCTAAAATAAATTTCACACAATGGGCTCGCCATTCCTGCAGTTTTAATAAATAATATATTACAACTTAGCAATATCTCAGTTATTGTGGAGGAACTCATGTTAAAAACAGAAATTGAGGAAGCCTATTCTTTTGACGATGTTTTACTCGTCCCGAACTATTCTGATGTGCTGCCAAAAGATATCAATACTACCACACAATTGACCAAAAATATTACATTAAATATTCCGATTGTTAGTGCAGCCATGGATACGGTAACCGAATCGCAGACAGCTATAAGCATGGCCAGAGAAGGTGGAATCGGGTTTATCCATAGAAACATGAGTATAAAAAACCAGGCTATCGAAGTTGATAAAGTCAAAAAGTCGGAAAGCGGCATGATCGTAGACCCTATAACGATAAATCCTGATCATAAGGTTCGTGAAGTTGTAAAATTAATGGAAGAATACAGAATTTCAGGCGTGCCCGTCACAAAAGGTGACAAACTTGTTGGAATAGTAACCAACAGGGACCTGCGTTTTGAGACAAATCTTGACAAGAAAGTCTGTGATGTAATGACAAAGGATAATCTTGTTACAGTTTCTGAGGGCATCTCACTGGAAGATTCCAAGAAACTGTTACATGAGCACAGAATCGAAAAACTTCTTGTAGTTGATAAAAAAGGCCGTCTTGTAGGTATGATAACCATTAAAGATATTGAGAAAATCAAAAAATATCCCAATGCCTGCAAAGATAAAATGGGAAGACTCAGAGTCGGAGCTGCTATTGGTGTTGGGCCTGATATGATAGAGCGATCTGAAAAACTTCTGGGCGCCGGTGCCGATGTAATTCTGATTGATACTGCCCATGGCCATACAAAAAATGTTATAGAAGCTGTAAAGAGTTTAAAAAGCACTTTTAAAGACATTGAACTGATTGCCGGAAATATTGCAACGGAAAAAGGAGCAAGCGCTCTTGTTAATGCCGGAGCGGATGGGGTAAAAATCGGGATCGGACCGGGCTCCATTTGTACAACCCGTATAGTTGCCGGAGCCGGAGTACCTCAGTTAACGGCAATATTAAACTGCAGAAAGGTTGCGGATAAAACGGGAATTCCGCTTATTGCCGACGGGGGTATCAAATTTTCAGGAGATATTACTAAGGCAATAGGAGCTGGCGCACACGTAATCATGATCGGCGGATTATTTGCCGGAACAGAGGAAAGCCCTGGTGAATCAATCTTTTTCCAGGGAAGAACGTATAAGGTTTACAGAGGCATGGGATCCATTGAAGCTATGAAATCCGGAAGCAAAGACAGATATCACCAGGAACATCAGGAACAGGACGACAAACTTGTTCCTGAAGGAATTGTGGGACGTGTTCCTTACAGAGGCTCTCTTTCGGCAAACATTTTACAACTTATCGGAGGACTTAAGGCCGGAATGGGATATGTTGGATGCCGGGATCTGAAAGAATTAAGGGAAAAAGCAAAATTTGTGAAGATAAGCGCCGCAGGATTAAGAGAGAGTCATGTTCATGATGTAATTATTACTAAAGAAGCACCCAATTACAGACTGGATTGAATAACCGTTTACAGGAAATAGTTGAAAGCCGGCAGCATTTAAAACTTAACGCCTAACACTTAACACCTAACACCAATTTTATAATGTCAAATATATCTTATCCATTCGTTCATCTTCATGTTCATACCCAATACAGCCTTCTTGACGGAGCTATAAGGTTCAAGCATCTTTTTAATCGTGTGCGTGATTTTGGTATGGATTCAGTCGCAATAACCGATCACGGCAGCATGTTCGGAGCCCTGGAATTTTATTTAAACGCGACAGATAACAATATAAAACCTATAATAGGATGCGAATGTTACCTGGCGCCACGCAAACTGACAGATAAAACTTCTCAAGACGGCAAAAGGCTTTCCCACCTTATACTTCTTGCTGAAAATAACGAAGGCTACAGGAATCTTTGCAAACTTGCTTCAATTGCCCAGCTGGAAGGATTTTACTATAAGCCTCGCATAGACAAAGAGGTGCTGCAGAAATACAGCAGGGGTCTGATTGCTCTTTCAGCATGCCTTCATGGCGAAATTCCTATGCTTATAGGCGAAGGCAATATCAAGGAAGCAGATAATGCCGCACGTTTTTATCAGGGTTTGTTCGGGGAAAATAATTTTTATCTTGAACTTCAGAATAATGGGATGGAAATTCAAAATAAGATAAATGAAGCTCTTGTTGATATGGGAAACAGGCTATCCATACCTCTTGTCGCAACCAATGACTGCCATTATCTTAATAAGGAAGATGCGCGTGCGCATGAAATTCTTTTGTGCATACAAACAGGAAAAACAGTTCAAGATCCATCCCATTTTAAATTTGAAACCGATCAGCTTTATTTCAAATCAGGCGAGGAGATGAACAATTTTTTCGCCTCAACCCCCGATGCAATTAAAAATACAGCAGATATTGCAAAAAGATGCAATATCGATATGGATTTTAACAACTACCATTTCCCTTTATATACTGCCATCGAAGGAAATACCGAACAAGAGCTTCTGGAACAAAAAGTTTTGCATGGCTTTGAGCGGGTTTTTGCTAAAATCAAATCCAAAAATCCTGCTATAGACGAAAACCTGTACAGACAACGCCTGAAGCATGAAATGTCAGTCATTATCTCGATGGGTTTTCCGGGATATTTTCTGATTGTTGCAGATTTTATTAAGTACGCAAAAGACAATAATATCCCTGTCGGTCCTGGCAGAGGGTCTGCTGCCGGAAGTCTTGTAGCATACTCACTTGGCATTACCAACCTTGACCCGATCGAACATGGCCTTATTTTTGAACGTTTTTTAAACCCGGCACGTAAAAGCATGCCGGATATTGATGTTGATTTCTGTATAAACGGACGGGACAAAGTATTAAAGTATGTTGTTGAAAAATACGGTGAAAATCGTGTTTCTCAGATTACTACATTCGGATCGATGAAAACCAGAGCCGTAATACGTGATGTGGGGCGCGCATTAGATATTCCCTTGCGCGAAATTGATGAAATAGCAAAGATGATTCCGGATGTTTTAAATATAAGTCTTGATGATGCCTTAACACAGGAGCCAAGGCTTTCCGAACTTGCCAGACAACGATCCGATATCGCAGAATTGATTACTATTTGCCGGACACTTGAAGGTTTGACCCGCCATGCGTCAACACATGCTGCCGGAGTTGTTATTTCAGACAAGCCGCTTGACGAATATCTTCCTCTTTACAGGGGCAAAAACGGCGAACTTGTTACGCAGTTTGACATGAAGCGGGTTGAAAAGATAGGGCTTGTCAAGTTCGATTTTCTGGGGCTTCGCAATCTTACCGTAATTGCTAATACACTTTCCCTGATTTCAAAGCAGGGCAACTCTCCGCCGGATATTGACAGTCTTGACCTTACTGATCAGGCCACATACCGGCTGCTTGCAGAAGGAAATACAACAGGAGTATTCCAGCTTGAAAGCAAAGGCATGAAGGAGCTTCTTAAAAGGGTCCGGCCTGAAAACTTTGAAGATATAACTGCGCTTGTAGCTCTGTACAGACCCGGACCAATCGAAAGCGGAATGATCGATGATTATGTGGAAAGAAAGCATGGCAGGAAATCCGTTGAATACCTTGTGCCGGAACTTGAACCCATACTTAAAGAAACTTACGGAGTTATAGTTTACCAGGAACAGGTAATGAAAATTGCCGGGGTCATAGCAGGCTATTCCATGGCTGAAGCAGATGATCTTAGAAAGGCTATGGGTAAAAAAATCGTGGAAATTATGGCTGCGCAAAGGGAACGCTTTGTCAGCGGCGCAACAGCAAACGGTGTTCCGAAAGAAAAAGCCGATACACTTTTCAGTCTTATTGATAAATTCGGCGGTTACGGATTTAACAAGTCCCACAGTGCAGCGTATGCCCTGATTGCCTATCAGACCGCATATTTGAAGACGCACTATCAGGTTGAGTTCATGGCCTCGTTATTAACCAGTGAAATGGGCTCAACAGACAGCGTTGTAAAGTATATTTCCGAATGTTCCAGCAATGGAGTGTCTGTTCTTCCCCCTGATATAAATGAAAGCGACAGGGATTTTTCGGTTAGTGACCGTAATATAAGGTTCGGACTTGTTGCGGTCAAAAATGTTGGTGAAAACGCTATCGAAGCCGTTATTGAAACGAGAAATAAGGATAAATTCACCTCTTTGTTTAATTTTTGCGAACGGGTTGATCTTAAAAAAGTCAATAAACGAGTTATAGAAAGCCTGATAAAATGCGGAGCCTTTGATTCAACAGGGACATTCAGGTCAAGAATGATGGCCATACTTGACGATGCTGTAGAATACGGACAGCGGGTTCAGCGGGAAAAAAACAGTCCACAGATAGGTTTGTTCGGAGAAATGACGGAAAATGAATCATTTCAGGATATCCCCAGGATACCGGAAATTGACGAATGGAATGAAAAAGAACTTCTTGCTTTTGAAAAAGAATATCTGGGGTTTTATATTACAGGACATCCGCTGAACAAGTACAAGGAACTTATTGCAAAATATACCAATACTGATTCTCTTGCCATAAAAGATATGAATGACGGCGAAATCGCAAGGTTCGGCGGAATAATAACAAATATAAAAATCATTAAAACCCGAAAAGGGGATGACATGGCTTATGTTGTTACGGAAGATATGATTGGCAGCATTGAGACCACGGTTTTCCCTTCAGTGTACTCTTTGGCTGTTGATGTCCTTGCTGCAGATAAACCCATCATCATCCAGGGCAAGATTCAGAAAGATGAGAAATCGTTAAAAGTGCTTGCCGACACCATTGTCCCGTTTGCAAAGGTTGAAGAGGCATGGACATCCGAAATACATTTTAATATCGACATTTCTTTATCGGCAACAGATTCGATTTTACAACTTAAAAACATCATTACTAATCATTCGGGTTTGTCGAAAGGTTTTGTCCATTTAATAGATCCCGGCAAATCCGACGTTTCCATAGCGCTTCCGGATACAATGAAAATAAAACCCGGCTTTTTGCTTGAAAAGGAAGTAAATGAACTTCTGGGATACCGTGCTGTTGAAAGTATCTGCACCCCGGTTGAACACCAGACAGAAAATTACAATAACGGAAACGGAAAATATCACAGAAAAAAAACCGGAAAAGTATAAAAAACCAGATACGCCTAACACTTAACACATTACAGGAATCAATTATGAAAGTACCTCTTCTTGATTTAAAAACACAATATAAAACCATTAAAGATGAAATTTTAAAAATAACCGCCGAAATATATGAAAGTCAGTATTTTATTTTAGGCCCGCATGTAGAAAAACTGGAAAATGAAATAGCAAACTACTGTAAAACAAAATATGCTCTCGGGGTATCATCAGGCACCGATGCACTTCTTCTTGCGCTTATGGCATCAGGGATCAAAGAAGGAGACAGCGTTATTACCTCACCCTACACTTTTTTTGCTACAGCAGGTTCAATTGTCCGCGTCGGAGCAAAACCGGTTTTTGTTGATATTGAACCTGATACTTATAATATTTCTCCCCAAAAGATTTCAGAGGCACTAAACTCATTGAAAGAAGCCGAACGGAAAACTTTAAAAGCAATTATACCGGTTCATCTTTACGGTCAGTGTGCAGATATGGACCCTATACTTGAAATTGCAAAGAAAAATAATCTTCTGGTAATAGAGGATGCAGCCCAGGCGATAGGTGCCGAATACAAAAACAAGCGGGCCGGATCATTGGGCGATTTCGGCTGTTTCTCATTTTTCCCTTCCAAAAATCTCGGGGCATTCGGAGACGGAGGCATTATTACTGCCAATGCATCCTCTTTTTATGAAAGGATGCATATACTAAGGGTTCACGGCTCACATCCTAAATATTATCACAAATATATAGGAGGTAATTTCAGGCTTGATGCTCTTCAGGCTGCAATTGTTTCAGTTAAATTGAAATATCTTGACGAATGGACTGCAGCCAGACAGAATAATGCAAAAAAATACAGAACATTGTTTAGCAACGCCGCTCTGTCTGAGTATATAATTCTGCCTGCTGAAAAAGAAAACCGCCATATATATAACCAGTTTATAATAAAAGTATCCGGCAAAAGAGATGAACTCAGAACTCACTTGAATAATGCCGGAATAGGATCCGAGGTTTACTACCCTGTTCCTCTCCATCTTCAACAGTGTTTTTCGTATCTTGGCTATAAGAAAGGTAATATGCCCGTTTCGGAAGATGCCTCCGCAAACACTTTAGCCTTACCCATTTACCCTGAACTCACGGAAGATATGCAGGTTTATGTAGTAGAAAAAATAAAGGAGTTTTATCGATAGAAAATCAAATATCAAACAAAGCGCAACGAATGCAGATATAAGTTGTTCACTATTTGATATTTAGCCTAAAGGATGGGCGATTTGCCGAAATATATTGACATATTAACAATTTTTTGATTTTATCAGCAGGAAATCCATAAAAATCAATTCAACCATAACCAGTCTTTATCCGGATAATTTAGCCATGAATATTCTAAGAAAACTAAACTTTATAATTTTATCTGCTTTTTTTATTATTGTACTGCCTATACATGCTTTGTCACAGCAAAAAAGCGATTTAAATCCAAAAGCAACCACAAGCGAGAAAGCCGGGGTTGATAATAACACTTATGTCATAGGAGCCGAAGATGTCCTTGACATATTTGTTTGGAGGGAAGATTCTTTAACAAAATCGGTTACTGTCAGGATGGATGGAAAAATATCTTTACCTCTTGCCGACGATATTCAGGCCTCAGGGCTCACACCTCTGCAACTTAAAGAAATTATAACAAATAAGCTTAAAAATTTCATAGACAACCCTACTGTCTCAGTAACGGTCACTCAGGCAAACAGCTACAAAGTATATATCTCAGGTCAGGTAAAAAATCCCGGAATTTTCAGGCTTCGCAGTGAAACATCCTTTCTGCAGTTAATTATTATGACAGGAGGTTTTACTGACTGGGCAGATCAGAAACATATAGAGATAATAAGAAATGAAAACGGGGCGGAAAAAAGGATTACTGTTAACTATAAGAAAATAGCTGAAGGGAAAGAACCGGATATGGCAATGAAAAACGGGGACACAGTGATTGTGCCATGAAAAAAACATTTCTGATATCGGATTTTCCTGAATCATCACATAATATTTATTGTTTTCCAGCAGTTATGATACTGCTGGTTTTTTTTATAATATTTATTATACCGGTATTCGCTTATAGCTCCGATGTACTTTCACAACACTTTTTTCATCCGTATATTTCCGTTGAAGAAGAATATAATGACAATATTGATCTTACTCCTGATAATGAAAAAGAAGATTATATTACTACTATCAGACCCGGCCTGAAATATTCAAATTCTGATGAAAAATCCGGAATCGATCTTGATTATAATATGGGTTTGGTTTTCTACGGAAAAAACAATAACCTTAATTATATAAGCCACAATGCGTCATTAAACGCCAAATATCTTACTAAAGAACATGTAAATTTTTACCTAAAAGATTCCTTCATACGTTCGGAAGATCCTCAGGAAAGAGAATACTTTACTTCAGCAGCAGACAACAAATATTATCTATCCACAACAACACAAAGAGATGTATACTGGAGAAATGTTGTATCGCCGACTGTGGAATATCAGTTCGGGCCGCTAAGCCGAATCGGTGTCAATTATCGAAACAATATATATAGAATAAACAGCTCCACTCCGGACAACAGTCAGGAAGATTATATAAACCCCTATTTTTCATGGATGATAGATCAGAACAACGATATCTATTTAGAATACGGTTATACTATAGGAAATTTTGAAAGTTCTTCCGATTTTACGGGCCATAGAGCAAATGCCCGTTATACAAACCACTTCGGCCTAAAATCATCGGTTTTTGGAGAATACACTTTTTCAACCCGCGACTTTGATCCTCCAAGCATTGATTATGATATACACGAACCTTCTGTAGGAATAACTTATGCCTTCAGTCCGGTTTTTAATGCATCAGCTCAGGTTGGATATTTTATTAAAGAGCCGAAAACCGGTTCAAGCACAAACGGTATTAGTTATAAAGCAGGTATAACAAACCGCGATATAAAAACTTCATATGTCTTAAGCGTTGAGGGAGGATATAATGAAGATTTTTTCACTTCAGAAAATCTTGGTTTCAGCCGATACCACAGATTAACAGGCTCAATTACTCATTTCATTGGCATAAGAACTTCACTTGGTCTATCCGGCAATATTGAGCAGGCCAAGTATGACAATGAAAACAGGAAAGACCGGATATGGGGCATAGGCTGCACACTTTCACAAAGGCTCTTAAAATGGCTGATATTATCGGTTGATATATCACACAAAATCAGAAACTCAGATATATCTTCAAACGATTACACTGAAAACAGAGCAATTTTTAAAATCACTGCTGCATACTAAAGAAAATTATCAAGGGTCAAGGTTAATGCAGGAAAACCGGGATCGGAAGATCCGATTAAAGACGGTTTATGGCTCATCGTTTACAGTTAATTGTTAATCATCAACTGTAAACCGGAAACTATAAACGGGAAATTAAAAACCGGAAATTAAAAACTATGATTAATTCGGCACGTTCATACGGCATTGTTGATTATATAGAAATTTTTAAAAGAAGGATGTGGTATTTTATTATTCCTTTTTTCATCATAATACCAGGCACTATACTTTATGCCAAGTTCGCACCCAGGATATATAAGGCAGAAACTCTTGTTCTGGTTTCACCTCAAAAGGTTCCGGAAGCATTTATTCAGTCTACCATTACATCACGAATCGAAGAACGTTTACAATCGATTGCCCAGGAAGTAATGAGCAGAACCCGCCTGGAACAGGTCATTAATGAATTTAAACTTTATCGTGAAGAAAGCAAGGATCTTTCCAAGGAACAGCTTGTTGAGTTGATGCAAAAAAATATTAAAGTCGATATTCCTAGCAAAAAAGATGAAAAAGCCTTCTTTACTATTGCGTATACCGGAAAAAATCCCGAAATTGTAGCAGCTGTCACCAACAGATTGACATCTCTTTTTATTGAAGAAAATCTTAGGCTCAGGGAACAGCAGGCAACCGGAACTACCGAGTTTTTAACAGCTGAACTTGCCTCTTCGCAAAAAAGGCTGGAAGATCTGGAAATGCAAGTCAGCCATTATAAGAAACGATATATGGGAGAATTACCGGAACAGCTTGACACCAACCTTAAAATTCTGGAACAACTCCAGAATCAATATCAAAGAATTGGAGAAAATTTAAATGCCGCTCAGGATAGAAAATTATTTATCCAGAAGCAGATCTCCAATCTTGAATCACCGGCAACTGCCACCGAACCTTTAGCAATCGGCAGAAAAGGCAAAGCATCATCCGGGCAGTTATTATCATCTGATGTGGCGAGTTCCCCGGGAGCAGAAAAAACGGAATCGTATGAGTCACAGAAAGATGCCCTGACAAAACTTCTTGATGAACTAAAGTCGAAATATACTGACAACCATCCCGACGTGCTTGTAACAAAGAAGAAACTTGCCGATCTTGAATCCAGAAAAGACACATATAAAAAGCAGGAAGAATCCGCAGATATAAAAAAAGACCCGCGGTACAGGGAGTTAAAAAATCAGCTATTAATGATTGATCTTGATATAAAGCAAAATCAGGCTGAGATATCCGGCATATCAAAGCAGATAAATAACTACAGAGCCAGGGTTGAAAATATACCCTCCCGGGAACAGGAAATGGCCTCACTTATGCGGGAATATACAAAAACAAAAGAAAATTACGAAACCCTGTTTAAAAAGAGCCAGGAAGCCAGGCAATCGGAAAATCTGGAATTTAAACAAAAAGGAGAGCAATTTAAGATAATTGACCCTGCCCGCGTTCCGGAAAAACCATTTTCACCTGATATTGCAAAAGTTCTTCTAATCGGATTAGCTCTTTGCATAGGATGCAGCCTCGGGCTGGTTGTATTACGAGAACAGATGGATACATCTTTTTACGATGCTGAAGATGTCGAGCTGGTTCTTGGCCTGAGAGTGATAGCCACTATCCCTAGTATCGAGAAAGAAGCAGCCTGATAATGTATGAAAAATATTATGGTTTAATAAAAAAGCCGTTTGAAATAACACCTGATCCCGGATTTTTCTTTTTTAGTGAGAAGCATAAGGAAGCGCTTGCTCATCTGAGATATGCGATCAGGGAAGGAAAAGGATTCAGTGTCATTACCGGAGAAGTTGGCACAGGGAAAACAACTCTTGTTCATATGCTTTTAAGTAATCTGGGCACAAGCGTGCGGACCGCAAACATCTTTAATCCTATGATGTCTCCCGCTGATTTTCTCACTTATTTATGTATCGATCTGGGAATAAAAACTGATACCGACAAATCACGCGGACAAAACCTGATGCTGCTTTATAATTTTCTTCTTGAATGTTTCAATAATAAGCAGCCGGTATTTCTAATAATTGACGAAGCCCAGTGCATAAACACAGAAATCCTTGAAGAAATCAGGCTATTGACAAACTTTGAAACTTCAAAAAACAAGCTTCTTCATATTATTCTTTTGGGACAGCCTGAATTAAACGACATTCTGGCAGATAATAAATTAAGAGCGTTAAAGCAAAGAATTACCGTTCGTTACAACCTGGTTGAACTGAATTTCACTGAAACAAAAGAATATATTGTATACAGGCTGAAAAAGGCCGGAGGCCGTAATCTTTCATTATTCGACAAAAGTTCTCTGAAGGAAATATATAAATACTCAAAAGGCATCCCCCGTTTGATAAATACCGTATGCGACCATGCTCTTATCATCGGGTTTTCACGTGATCTGAAGCAGATAGGAAAACCGGTCATCCGGGAAGTAATAAGAGACCTGGAAGGATCGCATAAAAATAAAAAGACAAGGATTTTGCCCCTTATCTTTTTAATATTTTTAGTACTTATTCTCTCGATAATTACTGTATATGTATTTTATCCGCACTTTTTGGAAAGAATTATTAATTTATTAATAAAAAGCAAGAATATATAGGGTGGATTTTTATGGGAAAAATGTTTGAAGCACTGCAGAAAGCGGAAGACGAAAATGTTCGTACGCCTCAGGCAGAAACTGTTGAGCCCTCCTTAGATAATGATACTGTATTTGACGATAATCTTGTTTGCCATTTTCAGTCCAATTCTATTGTTTCAGAACAGTTCAGAAAACTCAGAACATATCTTTTTATGCCTGCTTTAGGCGCAAAACCAAAAACAATTCTTATGACAAGCGCCGTTAGCGGAGAAGGCAAAAGCTTAATAGCAATTAATCTAGCCATTACAATCGCTAAAGAATTACACAGCCACGCCCTTTTAATGGATTGCGATCTGCGGAACCCGTCACTTTCAAGGTGGTTCGGTGTAAATAAAGCAAAGGGGTTATCGGATTACCTGGTGGGTAATTCGGAATTGCCTGATCTTTTAATTAAAACAGGAATTGATAAGCTCAATATTCTTCCGGGAGGAGACAGCCAGGAAAATCCTGCTGAACTGATAGGGTCAAAAAAGATGGAAGGCCTGATTGATGAGTTAAAATCACGCTATAGCGACAGGCATATTATACTTGATTCTTCTCCTGTGCTTGCAACAACAGAGCCGCAAGTGCTTTATAAAGTAGTTGATTGTATCATTCTTGTAGTAAGGGCCGGCGTTACACCCAGAGGATCGGTTCAGCAGGCCATTAAATTTCTTGGAAAGGAAAAAATTGTAGGTGTTGTTTTAAATGATATGAATTTCAGATCAGCTGCACTTCGTTCACGATATTTTGGGACATCAAGGTATTACCCGTATTATGGCAGTGATAATAATGACAAAAATCAAAATTTTGGCAGCAAATTTAATTCCATATTCAAGAAAAAACAAAGAGAACAACATAAATAGATAACAAAGGTACGCTGTTTTGTATTTGAATTTTATGATTTAATTATTCGCTATAATTACAAAATTTCAAATACTAAACTATTAAATGCTTAAAATGTGACATTTGTCACAGATATAATCATTGTTAAATGTTATATATTTTAATATATATTTAACAATGATGTTATTTATTATCGTGTAAATATGCTGGGACTTATAAAAAAGTCAGCAGCATTCCAATGGTGGAAATATCCGGATGGTTTAGGGTAAAACCCCTTGAAATATGCTTCAACTGCCAATGAGGAGGCCTGCCCGGACAAAATAATTGACTTTTTACGAAGCTGTCAATATTGACATATTGGTTTTGAATAAATAGTTTCAAAACTAAAGAGAATAATCGTAAATTATGAATCAAGTCAGGAAACCATGGATACATTAAACAGAAAATTTACAAATTATTTTCGTATAACATCAAAAGCCGTTGCTAACCCTTTAACTGAAGAAAACAAAATGTTTTGCAACTTGTCTCATTTTCTCTATCTGCTTAGTCCCTTAATTGTAAAGTTCTTGCAAAAATGGCAAAAGAATTTATTGGCAAGCGGTTCTGAGTCTTGCCAGTTCAGGGATTACGAACATCTCCCTGATCATTAAACCGGTAACGATAACGGCCTTGCCCAACTTAGT